>JAFARW010000067.1 GCA_019245275.1 Vulcanimicrobiota bacterium | reverse complement strand
GGTTCGCGATCGCGTCGTCGCCGTTCAGCCAGGATCGCCGGCGGACAAGGCCGGGATCCGCGTCGGCGATTCCGTGTCGTCCGCGGCGCCTACTCCAATTGACCATCTTAGGCGCGCCGCGCCGGAACCAGGCGACGCTCTTCAATTTAGAGTGCTCCACGCTGGAATACGGCGGATCGTAACGTTAAGGGCAGTCTCTGGGCAGCGTCAGTGGCCGCCGTTATTCCTTACCATCTGGCGGCTTGGCATGCTTCTTGCCGCGGCTTTGATCGCTTGGCGCCGCCCCGAAGATCCCGCCGCGCGCAATCTCGTCGCGTTCCTAATTGCCTTTGGCATCGCAATTGCTCTGGACAACAACGCCCTGCCGAACTCGGCGCTCTCATTTGTCGTCCTGTTCTTAGGCACGGTATGCACCCAATTTTTCGGGCTCGGGGCCGTGGTCCGCTTCGCAGCAACTTTCCCCACAGGAAGTCGATCGGATACGCGCGCTCTGATCGCACGCGCGGCTACGATTGCTTCTATTATCGGCATCATCGCTTTCGTTGCTGCCAATGTCGCGATCATATTCTGGAATGCCGCCTCACCTAACACCAACGTTGTGATCGGCCTAATCCTAGCGCTTCTCGTGTTGGCGGCAATCGCGAATTTCATGCTTGGTTTTCGCAAATCGTCAGCCGCCGACCGCCAGCGAATTCTGTGGCTACTGCTGACGTTCGCGGTTGGATTTACCGGGCCGTTTGTGGCCTTTATCGCCATCGCGATGGGCGCCTATAACTCGGCGATCGATAACTTCGGGGGATTGACGCTGATCGTTCTTCCAATCGGTTTGGGCTATGTGATTTTGCGGCATCGCTTGCTCGATATTGGTTTCGTTATCAACCGGGCGATCGTCTTCGCTTTCCTTTCCGCTTTCGTCGTGCTCGTATTCGCGGCGCTCGAATGGGTGCTGGGCAAGTATTTCTTCAGCGCAGCGGCCAGCGCGTCCATTCAACTCGCCGGGGCATTGCTCTTGGGCCTTTCACTGCGTCCAGTGCATGCGCGAATCGATCGTTTCGTTGATGATGTGTTCTTCCAGGAACGCCACCGATCCGAAGCTGCGCTGCGCCGTTTCGCTCGAGAAGCATTGCTGATTTCGAATGAACAGACGCTGCTCGATCAAACGCTCGAAATCGCGCAACAATGCACGCGCGCCCGGAGCGTGCAAATTCTAATCGATGCAAACGATGGCGCCTACGCCGTCGTGCGCTCCCTGCCATATGACGTGCCGGGCACGCCCGTCAGCCGCGATGATCCCGCGTTCCTTTATATGCGCACATGGCATGCGGCGGTTGATCTAACCGAGAAACGTACAGCGTTGCGCGGAGAGTTCGCGTTTCCGTTTATCGTTCGGGGCAACGTAAGCGGCGCGCTCGCTTGTGGCTCAAAACCCGGCCATGCGCCGTATGCACCTGACGAACTTGCGGCGCTCGAGGAAGTCGCGCGGGGCGTCGGCCTAGCTTACGATGCTTTGGAAGTGGCGGCGCTCCAGCAAGAAGTCATGCGCATCGAAGGCTCCGACGCCGCATTTAAGCGTATCCAGGAGCGATTCCACAGCCCCGCAACCGCCGACGGCGTTGCCTTGTCTTTAGAAGGCGTTGGGCCGGGCTCAACGCAATCAACTACGCAGTGAAAGGCATCAAATAGTGGTCGAACAACGTTTCAGCCCCGAAATGACCGTCGATGAGGCGTTCAAGTTGCACGCAGGTGCGCGGCGCGTCTTCGCGCGCTTCCATCTCGGCGGCTGCTCGAACTGCGCGATCAGCGAATCGCATACGATCGGTGCGATCAGTGAAGACTATGGAATTCCGCTTCCAATGTTGCTCGATAGTTTGAACGCACTCTTCGATCAAGGCGCGCTAGCGGTCGGCGATAAGGTTAGAATTCCGGATGAGATCCGGACGAAGATTCCGCAGTTGGCGAATGTCCCCGAGATCGGCGAGGTGCGCAGTGCGGACGCAGGCGCTTACATTGTCGAGTTTGGCGAAGTTCGACTGCAGGGATTAGCGGAAGACTTTATACCGGTTCAAGCGAGCGCCACGCCCGCGGCGTAAACTACGCCTCGATCCGCTTGCGGTCCATAAAACTTTCATCCATCCGATGCCAGTGCTCGATGGACGGTTCGCCCGCTTTCCAACAGAGATAGATCTGATCGCCGTCCCGCAGGGCCGGAAAATCAATCAACCCCAAATCCATATCTTTGACGATGCAGCCGTAACCTTCGATACGGTTGATCAGTCGAACGATCTCCGCTTTCAACTCGCTGAACCGCCGCGGCGCGAAGGGCGAACGCAAGCCGGCAAGCCGCGGCTCGCGAACCGTGTGCATGCGAAGCCCCGGATCATTTTCCAATAGTTTGATCGCCAATTCACGCCGCTTGGTCCACAGCTCTTGGACCAGCGGTGCGATCTTCGGAATGAGGGCGTTAGCCTTTTCCGGCGAAAACAGTTTCATGACGCCTCACCGCTCGCGGCAGCCGAGATGACGAAGGAACGAATCGTCTTCGTGACCGGGCTTTCAGGTGCCGGCAAGAGCCAGGCCATGAAGACGTTCGAGGACTTGGGATTTTATTGCGTAGACAACCTTCCTCCCGCGCTCGCGCCGCAAGCACTCAAGCTCTTAACGGCGGGACATTTGGATCGGATAGCGGTCGCACTGGACGTACGAAGCGGCGGCCCGCTTGGCGAAGCGCGACGCGTCTTTGACGGATTGCAGTTGGATCACGCGCGCCCCGACATACTCTTTCTCGAGGCGCAAGATGAGACGCTCGTCCGGCGCTATAGCGAGACGCGCCGCCGCCATCCGCTCGCCGGATCCGGCACTCTGATCGAAGCGATTGCAGCAGAACGCGTTGCCCTGGCGCCGGTACGAGAACGATCGACCCAGGTGATCGACACAACAAGCTTGACCCATGCGGCGCTCAAGGAGCGCATCGCCGCGCTTTACGCAGCGCCGTCCCGTCGGCTTCTCGCCATCATCATCGCCTTTGGATTCAAGTACGGCATTCCGCTCGACGTCGATCTGCTCTTCGATGTGCGCTTCTTGCAGAATCCGAACTATGTCGAAGAGCTTAAGCAATTGACGGGTTCGGATGAGGCGGTAGGCGAGTTCATCAAATCCGATCCGGCGTATCAGCCGTTCATGACGCGCTTGCGCGATTTGCTTGACTTTCTAGTCCCTCGTTACTTGTCGGAGGGGAAATCGCAGCTGACGATCGGCATCGGCTGCACCGGAGGCCGTCACCGTTCGGTTTTCATCGCGCAGGAGCTCGCGCGCCACTTAGATGCGAACGAGCACGTCGAAACACACGTTGATTTGAGGGACGTCTCCCGCTAATGCGCGATCGATCGCTTCGTTTATTTGGTTGGCTCTATCCCGGTATCGGCGTCAAGCGTTGGCTTGTCGTCGCGATCATCGGCGCGCTTTTGCTGGTCAATGGCATTGGACGCTGGCTTGTTGCCGAGGGACTGCACCTGAACGTCAACGAGTGGCTCGATGATATGGTCGACGACGTCTTCTCGCCGTCATACCTTTCGTGGATCTTCATGTTCTTGGGCATCGTCCTGATCGTCTGGGGAATCCGGCAATGGATGCGCTCAATCGTTCGAGCTTCGAGCGTGGGCGGCGCGGATCGCATCGTCGATACGCTGCTCGAAATGCGGCTCAAAGACGGCTACAAGATCGTCGCAATCGGAGGCGGCACCGGGCTTTCTACCCTATTGCGTGGCCTCAAACGCTATACGCCGAACCTGACCGCCGTCGTCACCGTTAGCGATGACGGTGGGAGCTCGGGCCGCTTGCAAAAGGAACTGGGTGTCTTGCCTCCGGGCGACATCCGCAACTGCCTCGTAGCGCTCGCCGATGATGAAGCGCTCGTCACCGATCTCTTCCGCTACCGTTTCCGCGAAGGCGAAGGTTTAACGGGCCACTCATTCGGCAACCTCTTTCTGGCAGCGATGACCGGCATCACCGGCAACTTCGATGAGGCAATTCGGGAGTCGAGCCGCGTGCTCAATATCAAAGGCCGTGTGTTGCCTTCCACTCTTGGAGTCGTTCGACTCTGCGCGACCTTGGTCGACGGAACAGTAGTTGAAGGCGAATCGAACATCTCGGCTTCGCACGCGCAAATCGATCGCGTCTACTTCGAACCACGCCACGCGGCGCCGCTGCCCGAGGTGATTGCTGCCATTCGCGAAGCGGATGCGATCGTTTTAGGACCGGGTAGTCTATACACATCGATCCTGCCTAACTTCTTAGTCGATCGCGTCGCACAAGAAGTCGAGCGCTCAAGCGCCATCAAGATGTATGTATGCAACGTGATGACGCAGCCCGGTGAAACCGATTCGCTAACCGCCTCAGCACATGCGGCCGCTCTCTTGCACAACGCAGGGGCGCGCGTCTGCGATTATGTGATCGTCAATGAAGAGGCGCCGAGCAGACTCTTAGAGGCGTATGCTGAGGAAGGTCAGGTGCCCGTTGAGGCGGACACCGAGCGGATCGCCGAGTTGGGGCTAACCGCTGTTCGCGCACGCGTGATCAGCGAGACGGTCAACGTGCGTCACGATCCCGCAAAGCTGGCGTCGGTCGTTCTCAACCTGCTCGAGCGCGCGGTCGCGCAACGCGCGTCGTTCGTGAAGACGGCCGCGCCGGCGGTCAGTGTGAGAGCTTCACTGTAACCGTCGCCGTACCCGACGGTTCGACGGTAATCGAATCGTTGAAGTTCTTGTAGCCCTCAGCCACGACAGCATAATCAACCGAGCCGCTCGGGACGTTCGCGATGCTGAACGAGCCGTCGCTGCCGGTGTGCGCCACCAAGGCGGAGTCAATTGTAACCGTGGCATTTGCAACGGGTGCCGAGCTTATAGAATCGACAACGACGCCTTTGACGATCGCGTATTTCGCCGAAGGCGGCAGCTGATCGTCATTGCAGGCGCTCGCAAAAACGACCACGAGTAAGACCAACAGCACGCGCGCTATCTTCATAGTCGGGACTATTCGGCATCGACCGCGCGATTGCTCCGCAGGCAGGACTACCGCCGGCGCGGAAGCGCCGCTACAGTGGCAACGACAATATCTGCCGAGGTAAAGACCGGCCCCGTCTTCTTTGAAAACGCGCTGCAGGCCGTCGGCAATACGCCGCTGATTCGGCTCAACAAAGTAACCGATGGCGCACCATGTCTTGTCCTTGCCAAGGTCGAGTACGTCAACCCGGGCGGCAGCATCAAAGACCGTCCCGCCGTCGCGATGCTCGATGCCGCAGAGCGCGAAGGGCTGCTCAAGCCCGGCGGTACGATCGTCGAACCGACGAGCGGCAACACGGGCTCGGGTCTCGCGATGGCCGCGGCGATCCGCGGCTACCGCTGCATCCTGGTGATGCCGGACAAGATGTCGCGCGAAAAGATCGACCTCTTGCGCGCTTACGGCGCCGAGGTCGTCGTCACGCCGACGAATGCGCCGAACGACTCGCCGGAATCGTACTACGGCGTCGCAAATCGGTTGGCCGCCGAGATCCCAGGCGCTTTTCAACCGAATCAGTTTCACAACCACGCGAATCCCGAAGCGCACTACCACACGACCGGTCCTGAGATTTGGGAGCAGACGAGGGGCGCGATCACGCACTTCGTCGCCGGCCTGGGAACGGGCGGCACCATCTCTGGCGCA
>JAFARW010000226.1 GCA_019245275.1 Vulcanimicrobiota bacterium | reverse complement strand
AAGCGCGGCGGTGCAAACGGCGGCCGCATTCGCCTTGAACCGCAAACGGATTGGGAAGTCAACCGGCCCGCGGAGTTGGCGCAGGTATTGAAAAGCCTCGAAGCCATTCAGCGGTCGTTCAACACCGCCCAATCGAATGGCAAGAAGATCTCGCTTGCGGATCTCATCGTGCTCGCGGGGTCTGCCGGCGTTGAGAAGGCTGCGAAGAACGCCGGTTTTGACGTCACCGTGCCGTTCGCACCCGGGCGTACTGACGCTTCACAAGAGAAGACGGATGTGGAGTCGTTTTCCGTGCTGGAGCCCATTGCCGATGGATTCCGCAATTATCTCAAGTACGATGTCGGCATCCCCACAGAGATGATGCTCGTAGACAAAGCGCAGCTCTTGACGCTGACTGCGCCGGAGATGACCGTGCTCGTCGGCGGCATGCGAGTGCTCGACACGAACGCCGATGGCACGAAGCACGGTGTCTTCACAAAACGGCCCGGCGCGCTCACCAACGATTTCTTCGTGAACCTGCTCGACATGGGCGGGGAATGGAAGACATCGCAACGGGATGCGGGCGTCTACGAACGTTACAACCGGAAGACCGGTGCGCTTGAGTTCACTGGTACGCGCGTCGACTTGATCTTCGGTTCGAACTCCGAGCTGCGCGCGCTTGCCGAAGTGTATGGAAGTTCGGACGCAGGACGTAAGTTCGTGGACGATTTCGTCGCCGCGTGGACGAAGGTGATGAACTTAGACCGCTACGATCTTCGAAAGGGCTAACCGACCGGCCGGTGTGAGGAGCGGTTGTACTCCATGTAGTTTGCCGTTTCACGCGCCGCTGAGTCGCCGAAGTATCGTTCAACGACCCGCAGAGCTAGTTCAATACCCGAAGTGAGGCCGCCGCCCGTCGCAATCTTTCCGTTCTCAACATAGCGCGGGCCGCGAACAAGGCGGACCTCAGGGAACTGTTTGGCAAACTGGTCGTAGAAGTCGTGGTGCGTCGTCGCGCTCAAACCATCGAGCAATCCGGTCTTTGCGAGAAGAAACGCACCCGTGCAAACCGACATCACGAGATCGGCTTTTTCGCTGGCTTTCTTAATCCAAGCGACCTTCGCCGGAGTGTGATCGCCTTGCGCGCCCATCACGATGATATTTGGTTGGGCGGGGAAAGTCTCGAAGGTGAAGCGTGGCACGACCTGCATGCCGCCTTCGATTTCGAGCGGCTCCGTGCGATCGGAAACAAGCGCCGTGCGAAAGGGCGTCTGATCGTCTGCTGACGAGCCGCGGCTCGGAATCGTCACCTCATTGAAAACTTCCCACGGTCCGACGAAGTCGATGATTGCGGCGTCCCTTCCGACAACGACCGCTACGAGAATCGGATCTTTCTGAGGCGGCGTCAACTTAGCGATCGGCGCATTCGCCTCAACGCTCAGCGGCATCGAAAGCGCAGCCAGGCCGCTCAAACCTCCAACGATTGCATCACGACGCTTGATCACAATTGTTTTCCTCCCTCGTACCTGATAAGAATTGATATTGTGCGCTTTACTGCGTACTAGCGTCTCACGTTGCTCGCTGCGAATCTTGTATATCCTTTGCAAATCCTTCGCGTAAGCGCCGCCGGTATGCGCCCGGCGATTGACCGATAAACGCCTTGAAGACGTGCGTCAAGTGACTCTGATCCGTGAAGCCGGCTTCGGCGGCGATGTCGCTGAGCGGCGAGCGGCTCTCGACGAGACGCCGGCATACCAATTGCATGCGTAAGCCAAGAACATAGTCGCCGACGGTCCGCCCGCGAAACCGCCGAAACGTCCGGCAAAGGTGCGACGGATTGACGCCGACGTTCGCGGCCAAATCGCGCAGTTCAAAACCCTGCGCAAATTCTGATCGAATGCGTTCGTCCACGGTCGGCAACCATGGCGGCTCTCGATCGTCGCCGTCATGAACGCGCGCGACGTGTGCGCAGAGCTCGTAGAGCAACGATTCAACCGTCATCGGATCGGCGGCATCGCGCGCCAAAAACTCGTGATACAGCCGCAACGCAATCCATGCTGGATCGCCGCCATGCAGCTCAAAAACGTGTTCCGGCGGCCCGCCAAGCCGGGCGATTACATCGAGCCACTTAGGCATCAACTCTAAAAAGAAGATGCGGCAGCCGTTCGCGCCCATCGAGTCATGGTGTTCGGTCAGTGCGTTGTGAAAAATGAAGGTAAACGGCTGGTAGTCGATCGTTAGCTCGCCTACTGTCTCGCTGTACGTCCCTTCGAGCAGAAGCGAAAAATAGGCCGCTTGGTGCCGGTGCGACGGGACGTCGTGTCCCACACTGTGACGCACCTCCGAAAGCAGCGCGTCGGAAATTGGGACACTGATCGTTTCGCCATAAAACTTTCCCGGCTCAAGAATCACAGTCACATTAACACTTGCTTCATTTCTTTATGGTTTCAACGTGAGGAAGTCTTGTATGAAAGTTGCACGATTGAAACTTAGGCACGTCACTAGCGTACAAGACGGTGAAGAGCAACACGCGCTAAGATGCGCACAGGAGGAGTAAAGATGTCTAACAGTTACAAAGGCGATCGCACCGCAACGGTCGAGTTGCGTTGCCCGGTTCGCCCGGCCCAAATCGGTATCCGGCTATTCGACGGCTGGGGTCCCCAGGTCTAACCGGTCAAGCAAGAGATTTTCGCATAAAGAGCGTTGCCTGCGGGTTGTCATTGTAGCGCTCGCAGTACTCGAACCCATGACGCTCGTAAAATCGAATCGCCGCTTGCATACCGTCCGTCGTATCTAAATAGATCGAACGAAAGCCGCGCGATCGCGCGAATGCCTCGAGCGCGGCATAAAGCAGATCCGCAAGTCCCTGACTGCGATGATCCGGCGCTACGTAGAGCCGCTTTACTTCGCAAACGTGCGCTCCGATGTTTTCGAGCGGCCGAATCGCGATGCATCCGACAGGCGCGTTTCCGATCTGGGCGAGCCAGAAGCCGCCCGGCCCGCTCAAGTATTCGTCAATGGCCGGCGTCGCGTCTCGAACCACGACGCTCGCCGCGTCATAATACTCCTGCAGAATTGAAAGGACCGCACTTTTATCCGCCACAAGTGCTTGGCGGATGCAAGGCTCAACCGCCATCGTTCACCCGGCTTAGATGCCGAGCGGGTAGGCCTCCTCGCCGTGTAGCTCGATATCGAGTCCGCGCTCTTCGGCCGAGCGGTCAACCTTCGTCACCGTAACTCGGCTAATCAGCCATAACATGCCAAACGTGAAAGCAAACGCCCACGCACTGCACGTAATTGCCGC
>JAFARW010000118.1 GCA_019245275.1 Vulcanimicrobiota bacterium | reverse complement strand
TTACCCCAAGGAGCCTCTTGTGGGCTCGAGATTGGGCAAACGCCAGATCCAGATGCTGCCCACCACGACCTCCGCGGTTGCAAGCCCCAGCGCATAGATTGGCCGCTCGCTGCTCGACGCGTGGGTAAGCAGCAAAATCGCCGTCGCCAGTGCCGGGGCGACGATTTGCGAGCCGGCAACGGCGACGTTCCAGATTCCCATCGCGGTCGCCATAGCGTTGCGCGGCAGAATAGCGCAGCCGAGCGCCCAATCCGCCGTTAAGAATGCACCCCATCCGATCCCCGCAAGTGCAGCCGTCACAAATAGCGTGTCTACATGGCGCAACGCGATAAAGGCAATCAAGGCGATCGTCAACAGTGCCGTTCCGATATTGACGACGAGGCGCCTATCCAAGCGATCGGCGGGGCGTCCGGAAAGAGCTGCGCCGATGGCCGCAGTGATCGTAAAGATCAGAATAACGACGCCGGTTGTGCGAACCGGCGTCACAATTTGCAGCGTATCCCGAACGTAAAAGAACATGTAGCCCAAAATCGTGTAGAAGCCGATCCACAAGATGGCGCGCGAGATAAAGAGATCGAGCGCACCTTTAGGAACGCGAAACGCGGCCGTCTCGATGGCGCGAGGCGCGATGTGCGCCATGTGTGCGATCGTGATCAGCGCTCCCAATGCCAAAAGCGCCGCTAATACGAGGGCGACGCCCAGCGGCGTCGCAATGAACGTCGCAGCCAGCGCGCCGCATGCATTGCCGGCGCTCTGCAATGCGGCCATCCATGAAGATGCAATGCCCGCGTTTGCGGGCTCAAAGTAGTCCGGAATAATCGCTTGGTACGGACCGATTGCGATGTTGACGCCGAATTGCAAAAAGATCGTCGCGGCGATCAGCAACGCAAAGGTTGGTGCGAGGTAAAACGCGATGACGCCGGCGATTCCAAAGAGCGTTCCGACGATCAAAAATGGCCGCCGATCGCCGCCGGCTCGACGGCGCCGGTCGGAAAACGGTCCCACCAAAACCTGAACAACCATCGCGGTCAGGGCGCCGAGCGTGGCGATTTGCCCGTACGCGATTACTGCATCGTGCGGATGCAGCGCGCTCGTGCGCGCTTGCAACGAAATACCTAACAGCGCGCCCCAGAGCGCCTGCACGCCGAACCACAGCGCCGCTAAGCGCGCCGCGCTAACCGTGCTCGCACGCATATTCGTAGTCGCGTAAGTCATCGACGTCGTAGCACAACTCGGGTGCGCAATCCCGGATTGCACTTGTTGAAAAGCCTAGGATCGCCGATGCGCGCCGTTCGATATCCGCGATGCGCAGTCGTCGCAATGCGAACTTGAAGAGAAGTTGAGGGCCGAGCAAGGTTGCCATGCGCAGCAAGCTCTTACGCGCGTCAAAAAACTGTTGCGACACCTCAGCAATCCGTGTGGCAGCCCCTGCGGGGATGAAGAAAGCGGAGCCGTTTGCCACGCGCTCACCGCCGATCACCGTTGCGTGAGCAGGTGCGTTGGGAAAGCGGCTTTCGTAGGCCGCAGCATCAGCGAGGGGCATCGCGATCGTTGCCGGCGGGACACGATTCAAGAACTCCCCGAGCGCCGAGCCATTGATGAATGGAAGATCGCTGCTCAGGTAAACGATGTCGCCTTCAAATGCGGCTAGCGCACGTCGTACGTTTTCAGCACCGCTCGAGTGTTCCGGAATCACTCGGTCGACCAGTGCGCCGCACTGCTGTCGTACTTCGTCTCCGCCAACGACGGCAATCCGTTCGGCGCCCACGGCGCGCGCTGACGTAATGGCGTGCTCGAGCATCGTCTGACTGCCGATGCCTGCCAGCGCTTTAACCGTCGTTCCGATGATCTCACAAAGTGGCGAGCCGACGCGTCCGCCGGCAGTGATGACGGCGTCCAGACGCCGCTACTTCTTCGCGAGGACCTTCTTCTTGTTGCCGACCGTCTTCTTGGGTCCCTTACGCGTACGGCTGTTCGTCTTCGTCCGCTGTCCGCGTACCGGAAGCCCGCGGCGATGGCGCAATCCGCGATACGAACCGATGTCGCTTAAGCGCTTAATGTGTCCGCTAACCTCGCGGCGAAGGTCGCCTTCGACACGGATGCGGCCGTCGATCGCATCGCGCAGCTTTTTCTCATCTTCTTCGCTCAGGTTCTTAACGCGAATGTTAGCGTCCACGCCACTTTCCGCAAGCAATTTCTGCGCGGTCCGCAGCCCGATGCCGTAAATGTAGGTCAGCGCGATCTCGATACGCTTCTCACGGGGCAAGTCGATGCCGGCGATGCGTGCCATCAGCCTTGCACCTGCTTATGCTTCGGATTGGACTCGCAGATCACGCGCACTTTTCCCTCACGGCGAATGATCTTGCATTTCTCACAGATTTTCTTAACCGATGGTCTAACTTTCATGTTCCCTTTTGTTGCCCTCGTTACTTATAGCGATACGTTATTCGGCCGTGCGTCAAATCGTACGGCGACAACTCGACGAGCACCCGGTCGCCGGGCAGAATACGAATGAAGTTCATCCGAATCTTCCCCGACACGTGCGCGAGCACGCGATGACCGTTCGTCAGCTCGACTCGAAACATCGCGTTCGGCAATGGTTCGACGATGGTTCCCTCAACTTCGATCGCCTCTTCTTTTGGCGTCGCTGTCGCTGCCGCTCGCTCGGCCTTCTTTTTCCGCCGATCCGGCCGGTCGCGCCTGTGACCCCGCGCCACTACGCGACTGCCTTCTTCAGGCGGCTACTCCCGGCGCATACTCATACGCCTCCGGACGCTCGCCGCTGTCGCGCAACGTCAGGATCTTCGGACCGGAATCGGTGATCGCAATCGTGTGCTCAAAGTGCGCTGCGAGTTTACCATCTGCCGTGACTACTGTCCACCCGTCTTGCAATGTCTCAACGGCGTAGTCGCCCTCAGTGATCATCGGCTCGACCGCCAAGACGAGCCCGGTCCGCAGCTCGATGCCCGTTCCGGCGCGGCCATAGTTTGGCACCTGCGGCTCCTCGTGCATCCGGGTTCCAATACCGTGTCCGACGAGTTCCCGGACGACCCCATAACCGTGCGACTCGGCGTGGGCCTGAACGGCGGCGCCAATATCGCCGAGATGCTTGCCCGCGCGCATCGAGGCGATGCCGCGCATTAGACATTCTTGCGTTACGCGCAGCAGGCGCTGAGCGGCCGGACGAATCTGCCCCACCGCAACGGTCACTGCGCTGTCGCTGACATACTTCTCGAACGTCGTGCCGATGTCGATCGAGAGCAGATCACCCTCTTTTAAGACGTAATCGCTCGGGATTCCGTGAACCACTTCTTCATTGATCGACGTGCAAATCGACGCCGGAAAGCCGTTGTAGCCTTTGAATGTCGGAATTCCGCCGAATTCGCGAATCTGCTTCTCAGCGAGCGCGTCGAGCTCGAAAGTGGTGCGGCCTGGCCGCACGGCGTGGATCAGATTCGAAAGAACGCGCGCCGTGATCTCTCCGCTGCGACGCATCGTCTCAATTTCTCGAGCTGACTTGATCGTGATCATGACGCCGCCTGCGGTTGCCTCGAAGCTGCAAGTTTGAGAATTTGTTGGGTCACGGCATCGACCGGCTGCAAAGCATCGACTTCAACGAATCGTCCACTCGAGCGATAGTAGGCGACCAGCGGCTTCGTCTGCGCCTCGTAGACCTGTAACCGTCTGATAACAGTCTCTGGCTTATCGTCGTCGCGCTGTATTAGCGGGCCTCCGTCCGCATCATCGACGCCGGCGACGTGTGGCGGATCGGTGATCGTGTTGTAGGTGCGGCCCGTTCGCGGATTCGTCCAGCGCGAGGTTAGTCTCGCCACCAAGACCTGCGGATCGGCTGCGAAGAGCACCGCGGCGTCGAGCGCCAAGTGCTTCTCCTTAAGCAGTTTATCGAGCGCCTCGGCTTGCGGAACCGTTCGGGGAAATCCATCCATGATAAAGTTCGTGCAGTTCTCGAGCTCGATTTCGATCATTTTGACGATTAGGTCGTCGGGCACAAGATCGCCGCGCTGCATGTAACCTTCGGCTTGGTGACCCAATTCGGTTTGCCGCCGACGATTGTCGCGCAGAATATCGCCCGTCGAGATCTGGCGGCCGCCAAAACGTTCGGCGAGAATGCGCGCTTGGGTGCCTTTTCCGGCGCCCGGTGGACCGAGAAAAACGAGCCGCATGCCCTTTACCGCTTGATGAACCCGCGATAGTCGCGCATCGCTAGGCGGGCTTCGATCTGCGTCATCGTATCGAGCGCGACGCCGACGACGATCAACAGCGACGTCGAGCCCAAATAGAAGGTCGTAATGCCTAGGCCGCGTTCAAGTGTCGTCGGGAGAACCGCGAGCAAGCCTAGGTAGATCGCGGCGGCCGTCGTTATTCTTAACAAGATTCGATTGATGTAGTCGACGGTTGGTTGCCCTGGTCGAATGCCCGGCACAAAGGAGCCGCTCTTCTTCAAATTGTCGGCGATATCGCGCGTGTTGACGACAACTGCGCTGTAAAAGAACGTAAAGACGACAACGAGGATAAAGTAGACAAGGTTGTACCAAAATGAATTCGGGCTGAAATACGCGCCCAGAAAATTCGAGATGTTCGCCATAACCCCGGCGCCCTGACCGCTGCGGCCGAACCAGTTCAGCGCCTGTTGCGGCAAGAGCAGGATTGAAATCGCAAAGATAATCGAGATGACCCCGGCGTTATTTAAGCGCAGGGGAATGTAGGTCGAGCGCCCGGCAAACATCTTGCGGCCGACGACGCGACGGGCTTGCTGCACCGGAACGCGCCGCTGGCCTTGATAGAGGAAGATGATCGAGATAATCGTGATCAGCGCGATCGCGATAAAGATCAGCAAGTTAAAGACGGAAACGCCGCCGCCGGCTGCCGACGTGACTGTTTCCCTCACATACGTCGGGTAGCGGAGCACGATGCCGATAAAGATGATGAGCGAGACTCCGTTGCCGATTCCGCGATCGGAGATCTGCTCGCCCAGCCACATCAGGAACATCGTACCGGCCACCATGGTCAGGATCACGAACAGTTGAAACACGATCGTGTTGTCGTAAAAGACGCCGCCGGCGCTCATTGCGCGCGTCATCATCGTTGCCTGGACGAGCGCTAAAACGATCGTCAGCCAGCGCGTGTATTGACCGATCTTGCGCCGGCCTTCCTCTCCGCCTTTTTTCGCCATCTCCTCGAGATTGGGCAAGACGACTGTCATCAATTGCATGATGATCGACGCGTTGATGTAAGGCGTGATTCCCATTGCGATAACGGAGAGCTTCTGCAGCGCGCCACCGGAGAGAAAGCCGAGGAAGTTGTAAAAGGTGCCGCTTGAAAGTTCACGCTGCCACGCCGCTTCATTAACGTTCGGAATTTGAACGTGAATCATGAAAACGAAAAGCGTAAACGCTCCGAACACAAAGAGGACACGCTGCCGGATATCCGGCACGAGCAGCGCTGCTCGCAGGTTGTTTAGCAACTAGTCACCTTCAAATTGCGCGCCTGCCGCTTTGAGCGCTTCCTTCGCGCTGTTGCTGAACAGGATATCGCGAAAGCGCAGACCAGTCGGAAGGGTTTTGCCGGATCGAGTGCCGGCCAAAATTTTCACACCGTCTCCAACGCGTGAGAGCTTGCGCGCAACTTTCAGCGTTTGCGGTGTTACTTCGACCGCGGGATCCCAATCGGCGAGATCGTGCAAATTCAAGACCGTGAGCGTAACGCGGAAATGACCGATATCTCGCGCCTTCTGCGAATATCCGCGCCGGTGTGGTAAGCGTCGTTGCCACGGCGTTTGACCGCCCTCGAAAGCGGGCCCCTTGCCGCCGCCGGAACGTACAGTCTGCCCTTTGCCGCCCTCGCCGCCGGTTTTGACCATGCCGGATCCATGACCGCGGCCAACGCGCGTGCGTTTGGGACGCGAACCTCGGCTTGGTCGCAACATGCCGAGTGTCAAAAGTCCCGCCGGCGCCTTCGCGAGGGCAGGCTTTGCAGCTGGCGCTGCTTTGGCAGCGGCGCCTTTTTTGGCGCCGGTTGTTTTCTTGGCCGCCGTTGCCTTTCGGGCCGGCGCTTTGCGCGTTGATTGCTTCTTGGCTGGCATTTTTCTGATTTACCTATGCTGCAAAAATTTCGGCAGCGTTCTTTCCGCGCAACTCGGCAACGCGTTCGGCCGTCTTCAGTGATTTGAGCGCCTCGATCGTGGCGTAGACGACGTTGATCGGATTGCTCGTGCCGAGCGACTTCGTTAGGATGTCATGCAGACC
>JAFARW010000131.1 GCA_019245275.1 Vulcanimicrobiota bacterium | reverse complement strand
CTGCTGGAGCAATTCGGCTTGGCAAGCAAGGCCAGGCAAGACTACATGAAACTCTCGGGCGGCATGAAGCGCCGCTTGACGTTGGCGCGCGCGCTGATCCATTCGCCGAAGCTGCTGATTCTGGATGAGCCGACCGCGGGAGTCGACGTCGAATTGCGCTTAGAGCTGTGGGATCTCTTGCGAAAACTGAACGCGCAAGGGATGACGATCTTTCTCACGACGCATTACCTCGAAGAGGCGGAACTGCTCTGCCGGCGCATCGGCATCATCGAACGCGGACGGCTGGCGGCCCTCGAATCGACGCAATCGTTGCTCTCGCGGCGACCGGATACGCTTTTGACAATCACGCTCGACCACCCGATCAAAGATTTGCCGGCGCCGCTCGTGGCGCGCGGCGCCCGTTTCGAACCGGGAACCGAGCGCGTTGTCCTGACCGGCGTCGCACCGGACGAACTAGCGCGCACGCTCGGAGAGCTCGAGGCGGCGGGGTTCGGAATTGAAGCCGTTGACTACAAGCGCGCGACGCTGCAGGACGTTTTTTTGGAGTTGACGCGCCGTTGAATTATTTTGCCATGTGGACGCTGATGAAGCGCGAGATGAAGCGCACGTTCAAGATCATCAACCAGGTGATCTGGCCGCCGATCATAACGACGCTGCTCTACGTCTTTATCTTCGGCCTGGCGCTCGGCAGCCGGATCAAAAACGTCCAAGGCGTGTCGTACGCGGCTTTTTTGATTCCCGGCTTGATCATGCTCCAGGTGATTGATTCATCGTACGGCGAGTGCAGCAGCTCGGTCTTTCAAGGCCGGTTCATGAACTCGATTCAGGAGATGTTGATCGCGCCCATGTCGGCGCTTGAGATTGTGGCCGGATTTATTTTGGGAAGCGTCGCGCGCGCGATAATCATCGCCAACATCATCATGCTGCTGGGATTCGCGTTTGTTCGAACGTTGCCGCATCATTTTGTCTTGTATTTCTTTGCGATGATCTTGGTATCGGTGCTGTTCTCGGCGCTCGGAATCATCTTCGGTCTGATGGCCGAACGGTTCGATCACTTGGCGGTGCTGACGACCTTTGCGATCACTCCGCTTGTCTTCGTCGGCGGCGTCTTTACCTCGGTGCAGTTTTTGCCCCCGGTCGTGCGCAATCTCTCGCTTTTCAATCCGATGTTCTACACGATCGATGCGTTTCGGTACAGCTTCACCTCGCAGAGCTATCTGCCGCTGTGGTTCTCGCTAGGCGTCATCGCGCTGCTGACGGCGCTGGCGCTCGGAACGGCCCTCAGGATGACCGCGCTCGGGTACAAACTCCGCGCCTGACACCATTGGAGGCTCCGAGGCGTTACTAAGGGTACTGAGGCCAAATACTGGGGGGCAAGCAACGTGAAGTATCTTTTCGCGGCTATTCTTACTGGAGCGGCGCTTTTGCCGTCCATCACCCATGCTCAGGGCATTCCGGGCCCCGCCATCGGCGCGCCGGCGCCCGGTTTTACCGTGGTCGGCCTCAACGGCAAGCCAATCTCACTGGCTTCATTTCGTGGCCGCGTGGTCGTGCTGAATTTTTGGGCGACCTGGTGCCCGCCGTGTCGCGCGGAGACGCCCGACATGATTAACGCATACCGCACGCTTCGGAGCCCGTCTGTGGCCTTCTTAGGCGTCGACTCGACCGAAGCGGCTCCGATCGTTCACGCCTTCGTTGCATCAAAGGGCCTGCCGTATCCGGTTGCGCTCGATCCGAAAAAGGATGCCTCCAGCGCTTACGATGTGCGCGGCATTCCAACGACATTCGTGATCGACGAAAAGGGGATCGTTCGAGCGCGCTTCGTCGACATTATCACGGGGCCGCAACTGGCTGCTTTTGTGAAGGCTGCGAAAGCGCAGCAAAACGGGTCGATCGTCTCGGACGTCCAGAACAAGATCGATAGCGCGCTCGACCTGAAGCAGTTCGCGTTCACCGGCGACCACGACACCGTTCTCAAAAACGTCAAAGCCGCTACGGATGCGATCGACGCGTCGAACAAGCTGCTCGATAATGCAGACCCCGCCAAAGGAGAAGTTACCGATTATCTCAAGACGCGTGCGGCGCAAGCTGCGCTGCTCGACGCCGCAACGACAGCTTTAGCGAAGGTCGCCGTTACGCCGGACGATCGCAAGCTGCTCTACCGCATGCAAGGCGATCTGGCAACCGATCGCGAGCAGTGGGATGCCGCAGTGGCGGCTTACCTCCACGTCCTTCAACTGGATCCAAAGAATACCGACGCGCTATCCGGGCTTGGCTTTGCTTACTATGAGAAGAAGGATTGGGGCGGCGAAATCAATGCCTATCAGCAGTACGTCGCGCTAACACCGGATGCGGACACGTACATCGAGATCGGCAAAGGATACCTGCAGCTCAAGGATTTCCGAAACGCGATCGACGCGCACCGCAAGGCTGTCCAGTTAACCGAAGCCGACCTTGCGAAGAAAAAGTCATCCGACAATCTCGTATCCGTAGCGCACGCATGGCTCTATCTCGGCCGCGCATACGTAGCAAGCAACGATAAAGAGAATGCTCATTTGGCTTTCGTCAAGTCGATGCATTACGGCTCCATGCTCCCGCCGAAGAGTTCCGAATACGAGCGATATACCGAGCTGCCGCAAGAGGCCGACGTCGCGCTTAACCTGACCGATAACTCGCGCCCCGGCGTCTCATTGGCGCCGTGGACCGGAGCGGATCTGCCGGGCAGTCTCGCCAGCACGATCAAATACCGGCTCGTTGTCTCCGGAAAGGCCGATTCGACCGTTCGTTTGCGGGCCACGAATATCGCGAAGGGATGGATTGCATCGTTCTGTTCGGATCGGCTCTGCTCGCCGATGCAGCTTGCGCTGCGCTTACCGCAGTCGGGCGTTAAGATCGTCGAATTTCAGTTGATTCACAACGAGAAGCGTGCGCCGAAACATACGAAGTTTCGCGTCCAGGCAAATGGCGTCGGCGGCTCGGCAGCTAGCGCGGTAATGGTGGCGTCGGCTAGCTAAGGCGCCAAGCGATGCGCGTAGTGCATCGCTAGAAGAAGGGGTTGTGCGCTTTTTCCCAGCCGATCTTTGACGGTGGCCCATGCCCCGGCATCATGACCGTGTCATCGGGTAACGTGAAAAGGCGCGAGCGAACGCTGTTCAGGATATCGGCGTAGGTCGAGACGTCGCCGAACGCACCGCCGACGCTGCCAGCAAAGAGCGTATCGCCCGTAAAAACGGTCGACCGGAAGACAAACGACGACGATCCATCGGTGTGGCCGGGCGTGTGTAATAAGCGAATGCGCGCCTCATCGCCAAAAGGTAACTCTTCGCCGTCGCGGATCAGCGTCGCGCGGCTGGCGAGATCGCCGATCGCAAAGACATCTGCCTTATGCATGACGATCTGCGCTTGCGGAAAATTTGACGCGATGTCGCCCGTCGCATCGCAGTGATCGGGGTGCTTGTGCGTGATCAGGATGTACTGCAAGTTGTAAGCACCGTCGCGCAAGATCCGTAGCAGGTTTTGCGGGATGCCGGCCGGATCGACGAGTGCAGCGCGACGATTGCCTTCGAGAAAGAAGACATATCCGTTGCTGGGATGCGGTTGCTGCGGATGGTGACGGACATCCGGCAAGTCGATCGGAGCGGGGTGCCAACGCACCGCGGCCGCGTCCGCAAACTTCCCAGGATCGAGGTGCAGCGGGCCCGCGAGCGCTCGCGCTTGGTCCTCGCTCGGAACCGCTGATCCTTTCGCCCACGCCGCAATCTGTGAAGCCGGTAAGCCGGTTGCCTTTGCGAGTTGCTCGACCGACACGCGCGTTCCGCGCATTGCCTTTCCAAAAACGTCGACGAATTCGTCTTCGAGCATCCGTGAGGCCCTTCGATGCATCGTCGATTCCGTCCGCTCGCTGCGAACGCAACCGGAGCGCTTAATCGAGCGGTCGAAGGACGCGAAATGGAAAACGTCGTCATCATCGGCTCCGGTCCCGCCGGCCTTACCGCCGCGATCTACGCCGCCCGAGCCAACTTGAATCCGCTCGTGTTGGCAGGTGGCATGTACGGCGGGCAGTTGATGCTGACGACGGAGGTGGAAAACTACCCCGGTTTTCCGCTTGGAATACTCGGGCCCGATCTGATGATCGCTTTCCGCGAGCAAGCCGAACGTTTTGGCGCGCGCATCGAAAACGTTGACGCCACCAGCGTCGATTTTTCGCAGGGGCCTTTTACCGTGCGCACCGCGGAGAACGAGTACGTTGCCAAGAGTGTGATCGTCGCCAGCGGCGCGAGTGCGCGCTGGCTCAATATTCCGGGCGAAGAACCTTTGCGCGGACGCGGCGTTTCAACATGTGCGACGTGCGATGGCGCTTTCTTCAAGAATAAACATATCGTTGTCGTCGGCGGCGGTGATTCGGCGATGGAGGAAGCGCTTTTCTTAACCCGCTTCGGCAAACGCGTCACGGTCGTCCACCGCCGCGACACGCTTCGGGCGAGCAAGATCATGGCAGACCGCGCGCTGGCGCACGAAACGATCGATTTTATTTGGAACACGATCGTCGAAGGAGTCCTCGGAACGACGCACGTCACCGGGCTCAAACTCTACGACCTCAAAGAGGAGAAGCGGCGAACGTTCGATGCCGACGCGCTCTTCATCGCGATCGGGGCCGATCCGAATACGCAGATGTTCAAGGGTCAACTGGAACTCGATCGCATGGGATACATCGTTTCGCCGGATGGAACGTCGACGAGCGTTGAAGGCGTCTTCGTTGCAGGCGACGTCTACGATATCCGCTACAAGCAGGCTGTCACCGCTGCCGGTTTAGGATGCCGCGCGGCTATGGACGCGGAGCGCTATCTCGAAGCGCTCGAATTCCCGGTTCCCGACGTCGTAATGCCGTAAGCCCGCACGGCCATTTCCGCTGTTGTTACGGCGCGGCGCTCTCTGGGGATACGACGATAAGCAAACCTGCCTCGAAGGAGGACAAATGCACATAAGGACATTGGCCGGTGTGGCCATCGTCGTGGCGTTCGCGGCGTCGAGTAGCGCATTCTTGGCGCAAGCGAATACCTCCGAGTACACGTCAGCCGACCGCGACTTTGTAATGAAGGCAATGACGGCGGGAGATGCGGAGATCGCGCAGGCGCGCGCGCAATTATCGACTCATGATGCGACCGTCCGCGCTTTTGCGCGGCGCATGATCTTAGACCACGTCGCAGCCAACACGCATCTTGCGCAGTTAGCGGAGCAAAAAGGCATCCCATATCCGCACGTTAACGTCAACGTGACGTCCGAGCCCGGCAATGCGAAGCCGAACACGGCGACACGGGCGAGTACGCCGACTGGTCGCGCGATGAGCGCCCGCGCGTATATGCAACGCGAGGTCAGCGAACATCAAGTGGCGATCGCACTCTTCAAAACCGAGGCCAAGAGCGGCACCGATCGCGACATCGAGGTCTTCGTCGGTAACACGTTGCCGCTTCTGCAAGGCCATCTGAAGATGGCGCAAGATTATCTCGCCGGACGGCGTGTGACGATGCCGCCGCTGGCGCCCCCTTCGGAAAACAACCCGCAGCCCGCAAAGTCGCCGCAACCGGAGGAACTTCCATGACACACAAAATCAAAGCATTTGCGCTGGGCGTTCTGCTGGCTTCCGCTGCGACCGCCGGCGGTATTCTCGCGCAACCAAATCCTGCCGAACACAATCAGCCCGACCGTGATTTTGTCAGCAATGCGATCACGGCCGGCGACAACGAAATCACGCAAGCCCGGGCGCAACTTTCAAGCCACGATCCGCAGGTCGTGCTCTTTGCGCGTCAGATGATCACCGATCACCTTGCCGCGAATACGCACTTGGGCCAACTCGCGGAACAGAAAGGCATTCCATATCCTAAAGTCAATCTGAACGTCACTTCGCCGGGCAATACGGACATGAATACATCGCCCGATCAAGCGAGCAACACCACGACCGCGGTGCTTGCTCCGCGGGACTACATGCAAAAGGAAGTGACGGACCACCAAACGACAATCGCTCTGTTCCAAGATGAGGCAAAGAATGGAGTTGATAGGGACATCAAGGTCTTTGTCGGCAGTACACTGCCTTTGCTGCAAGCGCACTTGCAGATGGCGCAAGATTATTTGGCTGGACGTCCGATGTCGATTCCATCCCCGGCCGCACCGTCACTTAACAATTCGCAATCCGCCACGCCGGGGCCGTAAAGTCTAAAGCAAGTCTTCGAGAGCGTTCTCGAGCTCAGTAAACTTAAACCGGTAACCGCAGGCCAGCGTACGTTGGGGCATGACTCGCTGGCCTTGCGTTGCGATATAAGCTCCCTCGCCAAGCACGACCCTAAGAGCGGGGTACGGGACGGGAAAGATCGTCGGTCGATGCAAGACCTTGCCGAGCGCACGCGTTAGTTCCAAATTTCGGACGGCGTTCGGCGCAACGGCATTGAGCGCGCCATCGGCTCCGTCAATCGCCATCAGATAGATGCCGACGACGTCCTCGATGTGCACCCACGAACACCACTGTTGACCGCTGCCGACTCGACCGCCGGCGCCGGCCTTGAATATCGGTAAGATTCTTGCCAACGCGCCGCCGCCCGAGCCTAGTGCGAACCCGGTTCGGATGCAAGAGGCACGCATTCCCAGATCGGTGGCGGCAAGGGCTTCGCGTTCCCAATCGACGCAGACTCGAGCCAGGAAGTCGTCACCGGGCGCACTCTCTTCGGTGAAAGTTGCGGTTTCGCTCGTGCCGTAGTAACCGATCGCGGAGGCGGAAATATAACGTTGCGGACGCGTGGCGCGTAGCGCGCGTAACTCGTGCAAGAACGAGCGCGGCAAGAGCGTACGGCTCTCCGCGATGCGACGTTTTACGTCAGGTGTCCACCGTTGCGCCACGGGTTCGCCGGCTAGATTGACGATGACGTCGCAGTCCATCAAAGCCGCGGCGGCTGCCGCCGGGTCGCGCAAAGTGTGCGCTCGCACTTCGTCGTTGCGCGCGACGAGCGCCGCGTTCAAGTGCTTGCCGACGAATCCGCCGGCCCCGAGGATGCCGACGCGGGTGCTCATTGAGCGCGCTCGTTACGCGTGCGCTAAGACGTCCGCTCCAACGATCGATTCCAACTCGGCAACCTCTCTCGGGATGTCCGCGCTTAGATTCTCCGGGCCTTGCGCGGTGCAGAGGATGTCGTCTTCGATGCGCACGCCGATGCCTTTGAAGCGCTCGTCGCAATTCAGATCGCGGTGCACGTAGATGCCGGGTTCGACTGTCAGCACCATGCCGGCTTCGAGTTTTCGCGAGGTCGCACCGTCCTTTTCCAAATACGCACCGACGTCGTGCACATCGAGCCCGAGCCAGTGGCCCGTGCGATGCATGTAGTAGTCCTGATAGCGCTGCTGCTCCAGGTTCTCGTCGCGCGTGCCTTTCAACAGCCCGACGTCGAGCAGTCCATCGACGATGACGTTGACCGCTGCCTCATGGTACGCACCGAAGGCCCGCCCCGGACGCACTTGGTCAATGGCGGCCTTCTGCGCCGCAAGAACGATGTCGTAAATGGCACGTTGCTCGGCGGAGAAGCGCCCATTGACCGGCCATGTGCGCGTGATGTCCGAAGCGTAAAGATCAAACTCGCAGCCGCTGTCCACGAGAATGAGGTCGCCGTCCTTGAGTTGATCGGTATTCGCGTGATAGTGCAAGATCGTGGCGTTATCACCGGCGGCAACGATTGACGGGTAGGCGTATTGCGCGCCGTTCGCGCGATAGGCGTGCTCGATGATCGCTTCGATCTGATATTCATACGCGCCGGGACGCGTCGCGCGCATTCCGGCGATATGGCCAAGACGCGTGATTTCGCAGGCGCGGCGCATCTTCTCGATCTCCGCCGGCGTCTTCAGAAGACGCATCTCATGTATGATCGTGCCCGGCTCTTCGATCGTGCGCGGTGCGTTGCCGCCGCGCCGTACGCGCTCGCGTGCCTTTGCCAACGCGTCTTGAACGCGTCGGTCCCTGCGCTCATCTTCGCCGAGTCGATAGTACAGCGTCCGCGCACCGACCATGAATTCGGGCAACTTCTCGTCCAGCTCGGTGATGTCGTATGCAGCATCAACGGCAAACTCGGTTTGCGCGCCTTCGGGTCCGTAACGCTTGCCGTTCCAGATCTCTTTCGTACGATCTTTGGGACGCACGAAGAGAACGACGCGCTCTTCGACTCCCTGCGGTCGGATCACGAGCACCGCATCGGGCTCCGGAAATCCCGTCAAATAATGAAAATCCGAATCTTGGCGAAACTCGTGCTCGGTATCATTATTGCGAAGCAGTATCGAGGCGCTCGGAATGACGGCGATTGCGTCAGGAATCGCTTCGGCGAAGCACGCTCGCCGTCCAACATAAGGCTGCATGCTCGAATCTTTCCGCGTCCTCCGACGCCCGCCTTTTGCGGCGTTAAATGTCGCCGATGAAACGGCCGGGATTAAGCGTGCCGGCCGGATCGAAGGTCGCTTTAACCGCGCGCATTCGATCGAGCGCTGCCGGGGTGGATCCCCACACATTGAGGACCTGGCGGATCGGCGACTCGCAGGCGACGACTACCGCTTTTGGGATTTGGACGTGCAACGCATCGTCTAAGGCCTCGATCCGCTCGCAGAATGCGTGCGCATCCTTCCCACTGATCCGCGCATACAGGTCGCCGTTCATCAAATCGAGCAACGACTCCGCCGCCAAGCCGCTTTGATGCGTCGCGACGTACGTTGCGCGCAGTCGCGTTTCCGCATCGTCAAGGTTGCCGCTGAAACGATACGTGATCGAACGCTGCCCGATCGTCGCGGAACACGCATCGAGAATACGGTCGAACGCGCCAAGCGCGCCGGTGTCGATGATCTGCGTCTCCGGGACGCCCGCGCGTCCAAGCGCCGTTCGTACGTCGCGGCTTGCGCGCTCGATCAGCGCCGCCGATCCCTCATGCAAGATGAAAATGCGGCCGTCATTTCCATCCTCGCCGTCGATTGCTTTGCGAAATCCATAGACCCAAAGAGCCGCTGCCGGCGGTACGTTTAGCTGGGCGATCGCATTGATTGCGCGCAGACGAGAATTCTCCGGTAATTTTGCAATAAAAACCCGCGCGGACTGCGGAGCGGGCAGCGTTTTGAAGTTGACGCTCGTCAGAATGCCGAGCGTTCCAAAGGAGCCGATATAGAGTTTGCTCATATCGTACCCGGTCACGTTTTTTACGACCATGCCTCCGGCGTGCGCGAGCGTCCCATCAGCTAGCACGATCTGCGTTCCAATCACGTAGTCGCGCGGACGTCCGTAGAGGTGGCGTCGCGGGCCAAGCCAGCCGGCTGCGAGTGTGCCGCCAACCGTCGCGCGCTGCGCGCATGGTGCGTCGAGCGGGATGAACTGGCCGTGCTCAGCGAGCGCCGAGCGTAATCCACGCAGCGTTATTCCCGCGCCCACACTGATCGTGAGATCTGCGAAGGAGTAAGCGTGAATCTTGCGGAGCGCGCTCGTGCAAAGCGTCCGAGCGGCTCGCGTGGGCGCTTTCCCCATTCCGCTCAGTGTATTGCCGCCTTCGATTACGAGCGGCTCGCCTTGCTGATGCGCTTCGCGAACCGCTTCCTGCAGCTTCGCGACGGTCTTTGGCACGATGCGGTTGGCCGCCGCGTCTGCTTTAGCGGTTTGAGATAACATATGCCGCATCCGGCGGCTTCACTTCGGCGCACCCGACGCCCGCCGGGAAAATCTTCTCCGGATTGAGGACGCGTCTCGGATCGAAAACGTCGCGCATCTTGGCCATCGTCGCGAGATCATCGGTCGAGAAGACAAGCGAGAGCGTATCGCGCTTCTCGTAACCGATACCGTGCTCGCCGCTGATCGTTCCGCCGAGATCGACGCATGTCTGCAAGATCTCGTTGCCGGCCCCGATGACGGCCGCGACTTGCTGCCGATCGCGCTTATCGTACATCAGCAGCGGATGCAAGTTGCCGTCGCCGGCGTGAAAGACGTTGCCGACTTTGAGACCGTGTCGGCGAGCCGATTGTGTGACGGAGTGCAGAGCCGTCGGAAGCTTCGAACGCGGCACGCAGACGTCTTGGATATAGTAGTTAGGCGCGTATCGTCCAGTGGCGCCCGCGGCGCCTTTGCGACCCGCCCACAATAAATCGCATTCCGCTTGGGTCTTGGCAGCCCGCCAGGAGATTGCGCCATGCTCGTGTGCGATCTCTCGAATCGCACTCTCGCGCTCATCCATGTCGTCGGCGAATCCGGCCTGCTCGATGAGCAAGACGGCACCGGCATCGGTGGGGTAGCCGGCGCCGTATGCGGCCTCAACCGCGCCGACGATCACGTCATCCATGATCTCGAGTGCCGTCGGCACGATCCCCGCGCCGATGATCGCCGACACGGTTTCTGATGCCGCTTCGACGTCTCCGAATGCGGCAAGCCAGACGCGCACCGATTCCGGCAGCTTCATCAGCCGAACGTCGATCGCACAGATGATTCCGAGCGTCCCTTCACTCCCGACGAGTGTGCCGGTCAGATCGTAACCGATGTCGTCGAGCGAAGTCGTAAAGATCTCTCCGCGTTCGTCGACGATCTCCAAGCCGAGTATGTGGTTGACGGTCGTGCCGTACGATAAACAATGCGGTCCGCCGGCATTCGTCGCGCAATTGCCGCCGATCGTCGAGACCTTTTGCGATGACGGATCCGGCGCATAGAAGAGTCCGCTGCTGCGTATCTGTTCAGAAAGCTCGAGATTGATCAGACCCGGCTGCACGTGTGCGCGTTTATTCCGGACGTCGAGCGCGAGCAGACGGTTCATGCGCGCAAACGAGATCACGACGCCGCCCTTGGCCGGCACGGCGCCTCCGCAGAGCCCCGTTCCGGCGCCGCGCGGGACGACCGGCTCGCCGCAAGCGTTCGAAATCTTCACTGCTGCCGCGACGTCTTGCGTGCTCGAGGGCAGCACGACGGCGTTCGGCGGCGCAGCTTGCGAATACGCATCGAAGGCGTACACGGCCAGATCTTCGGGCTGCGTCTTTACCGCGTCGCGTCCGAGCGCCTCAGTCAGTCGTTCGTGAAGATTCATGGATAGAGCAAGAAGTGTTTGCGCAGAGTCTCAAACGTCTGCCTGCTTGACTCCCAGCCGTTCAAGATCGCGCTTGGGCTCGCGCCGGATTGCAGTCGCAGACGGAGTTGGTCAGTCCCCCAATCCCGATCGAGCGCGGCCGCGTCGATCTTGAGTGCCTGTGGCGCCACGCTACGGGCGGCGCAAAGAATTTCCACCGCCGTGCGAACGGCTGGAAACGTGCGCGGATCGTAGACGATCAGCTCGACGCCCGAGAGTTCTTTGTCTTTCCAGAAACCCGACGACGGCGTCCAATACGCCGGCCGAAAATAGATGCCCGGAATATCGCGTTCGTTGAGCGTGCGCGCCAAGCGATCCGCGTCGACGCCAAGCGCACCCGCATACTTGAATGGCTTCGTGTAACCCGTCCCGTTGTTCACACCCGCGCTATCGATGAGGCCGGTAGCCGGATAGACGATGGCTGTGTCCCACTCCGGAATGTTCGGCGACGTTTGCACCCACTGCAGCCCCGTCGCCGGCCATAGCATCGAATGGTGATACCCGCGCATTGCAATCACGTGCAGTTTTGCGCCGATGCCGAAACGATCGTTGAAGAGGCGCGCCAGCTCGCCGACCGTCATGCCGTGACGCATCGCGATCGGGTACAAGCCAATAAACGATTCAAAGTGCGGCTCCAGCACCGGCCCCTCAACCATGCCACCGATTGGGTTGGGCCGGTCGAGAATCCAGATTTCTTTGTGAAACTCGTGGGCGGCTTGCATCGCATACGCCATCGTCGAGATGTACGTGTACGCGCGATCGCCGACGTCTTGGATATCGAAGAGCAAGACATCGACGCCGGCAAGCATCGCCCCATTTGGCCGGCGCGTCGCGCCGTACAGGCTGTAGACCGGTAGGCCCGTGCGCTCGTCCGTGTAGGAAGCGACGTAAGCTCCGGCAGAACGGTCGCCGCGCAGACCGTGCTCGGGCGCGTAGACCGCTTTGATGCAGATGCGCGGATTGCGCTTGATCGCGTCGACGATCGATTCGAGCCGCGAGGTGACGCCCGTCTGATTCGTGATCACGCCGACGCACCGGCCGTTCAGCTCATGCCAGGTTTCTCGCAAGAAGACTTCATCGCCAAGCGTGACGTTGGCGGCCGGCAGAGAACCTGCTGACAGCGGCGATGACAGCGCCATCGCGAGCATCAAGCTCGCAAGCGCGATCAGATTACGCAAAGCGGACTTCGGATTCGATGTTTTCTAAGGTGCGAGCGCGCGAGAGAAGTTTGCGCACCGCGGCCTCGCCCTGCGCCCCAATGTCCTCGCTGAACTCGTTGACGTAGAGAGCGATATGTTTGCGGATCACATCGTCGCTTTCGTTCGTGCTCCGACGGACATAGGCGAGGACTCGATCTTCGTACTGTCGCGCGAAATGAAGACTCGCGCGAATCGCTTGCTCGAGTCGTTCCGTTTCAACCGCTGAGAAATCACCCCGCGCGATAATTGCGCCGAGTGGGAGAGGAAGGCCCGTTTGCCCAGCCCACCACTCTCCGAGATCAGCGACCTCGACCAAGCCGGTCTCGCGGTACGTAAAGCGCGCCTCATGGATGATTAGACCCGCATCGGCATGACCGTTGTGCACCGCGGCAGCAATTCGATCGAAGCGCATCTCTTCAATCGGGCCAGTTTGACCTAACGCCATCTGTAAGAGCAGAAAAGCTGTCGTTCGCCGTCCGGGAACTACGATTTTCGCGTTCCGAAAATCCTCGAGCGCGCGCCGGCTTTCAGGTCGCGCGACAAGCAGCGGACCGCAGTTGTGGCCGAGGGCGCCGCCGCTGCGCAACACTTTGTAGCGTTGGGTTACGGACGGAACGACTGCGTAACTGACTTTTGTGACGTCATAGGTTCCCCGCAGCGCTTCATTGTTGAGCGCTTCAACATCCGCGAGCGTCACATCGAATGTAGGAGCATCCGGCACCCAGCGATTTGCAAGCGCGGCGAAGATATAGGTGTCGTTCGGGCACGGCGAGTAGGCGAGCGTCAGCGAGCGCGATTCGGACAACTTCGTTATGGCTCCGCGGGCACGATCGCAAGCAAATCGTTCAGGATCTTCTCCAAGCCTTCGCACCCGCGCTCGAAACTCCAACCGCTGCGTTCGCGGTCCGTCACGATGTTCGAGATGCCGCGCACCTCGATCGCCGGGATCCCCGCCATTTCAGCCGCTCGCAACACTGCAAAGCCTTCCATCGACTCAACCTCGGCATTGAAGGACGCTAAGCGCTGTGCCGTTTGCTGCGTCGTTGTGACGCGCGCGACCGTGATCCCCCGTTTGCCGGCATAACCCAGTTCGACGAGCTGCTCGA
Organism: Vulcanimicrobiota bacterium; assembly: GCA_019245275.1. Taxonomy (GTDB): domain Bacteria; phylum Vulcanimicrobiota; class Vulcanimicrobiia; order Vulcanimicrobiales; family Vulcanimicrobiaceae; genus JAFARW01. The sequence continues at coordinate 1,834 of JAFARW010000131.1, read as the reverse complement.
CCAAAGCCAAATCTGACGAAGCGCGATCGATGATAGGTGCGCTATCCGGCAAGATGAACGGCTTGCCGCCTTCAAGGCCGATCTCCATGCGATCTTCGGAGATAACGACGCCGTCACCGATGCTGCCGCACCCTTCCAATGCGCCGCCGAGTCCCGCGTTGACGACAAGCGCGTAGGGACTCTGCGCGAGGGCACGCGCAACCGAGATCCCCGCTTCAATCGGGCCAACGCCCGTCACCAGCATCTCGACATGCGGCACCGCCGTAAAGAATGCGAGTTCGCGTCCGACGGCGCACGTCAAGAGAATCATTTAGCGCCGATGAACTTGTGTGTCTGAAGCGAGAGTCGCAGGCGTTTTGGATCGCGTTTGAGCGCTTCCAAGGCAAGCGCGACATTCTCACGCTTGTTGCCTTCCGGCTGCAAAAAAACCATCGTTGTGACGGGAAATTCCTCCATCCACTCGAGGGGCACGCGTCCCTCGACGATCAACTTCGCTTCGTTCGCGCGCTGCGCCATTGTCTTGGAGAGGCGCTCCTTCGGGGATACCGTTAACCAGACGTCACTCTCGAGCGGCGTGTCGATTGTGCCGTTCGATTCGATATGGACTCGGCGCCCTGATGCGCGCAGAGCTTCGATCAATGGCAGACAGTCGCTTTGCGCTAGCGGCTCGCCACCAGTGAGAATCACCATCGGGCAGCCGCCACCGATTTCGCAAACGCGCCTAACGATCTCTTGCACGCTGACGACTTCCTTGAGTGAATAATCCGTGTCGCAGAATCGGCACGAAAGATTGCAACCCGCCAGCCGCACGAAAACGGCCGGCGATCCAGTGAACGCGCCTTCGCCTTGAATGCTGTAGAAGATCTCGTTGAGTTGGATCACTTGGCTTGATCCCCGGCACGCAGCACGGCGCATGCCGAAGCCGTTTCCCACAAGACGAGTTCATCGAGGTTCGGCAGCGACGGCCGAAGGCGCGCCCACATCCACTGCAAGATCAGTTCGCAAGTTGGATTCTCGATGAAATCGTTGAGCGAACGGTGGTCGACCTCATCGATGATCGTGCGCTGCACGAGCGTTTCTAACGCGTCGAAATCGTCAACCATTCCGGCTGCCGGTCCATTGGTCTGCACCGGTCCCCGCAGCGCCACGTCAAGCCGATACGAATGTCCATGCGGACGCGCGCATTTGCCGGGATGGTGCGGCAATTGATGCGCGGCTTCGAACTTGAACTGTTTGCGAATTTGCATGCGTTTTCCAGGCAAGTTCGCGGATTGCAAGACGCGGTCCGCCCGTAGCGGTTCTACGGGCGCTGGATAGTCAGTTGCATCGCCGCGAAATCAAACGTCACGGTAAAGCGCCGAAAGTAACCGTGCGAAATCGTGCCGGCTACAGCGAACGGGAAGATGCCGAACTGATCGCCTTCGGGCGTGTAGATGCCGGGAACATCCGTCACACTGGCATCTCCGATGGCGACGACCGCTTGAAACGGAATGAACTTGACCATCCCGCCGCCGCCCATGCCGCTGGAGGCGTGAGCTTGATCGAGCATGATATGCGCGGCATCGATCTCGGCTTTGGTCGCTTGAACGCCACCGCCGGCCAGCCCAGTGTCGATGTTGAACAGCGCTTCAGGTGCGCTGTTGATTCGTCCTCGAGCGAAGATGAAGTGATCGCCGACGAGCCACATTGGCACTGTCGCGGTACCGGACGGCAGCGACGCGGCGGCGGTTTGCCAATCTTGGGGCGATCGCAGGATCAGCGCACCACGAATGTAGTCGAGCGTTGAGATAAAATGCATCAACAGACCCGTGCCGATGACGCCGTCAATCTTGTA
>JAFARW010000124.1 GCA_019245275.1 Vulcanimicrobiota bacterium | reverse complement strand
CTGTCCGATCTCAAGGTTCGCCAAGCGCTTTCCTACGCGATCGACAAGAACCGAATCATGAATGCGACGCAATTCGGCGCCGCCACCGCAGCCACGGAAGACATTTCAAATTTTTCCTGGGCGTATGACCCGAACGTCACCCGCTTTGACTACAACCCGGCGAAGGCAATGCAGCTTCTCGACGCGGACGGCTGGAAGGTCGGCCCCGACGGTGTCCGCGTCAAAAACGGCCACCGGCTCTCCCTTCTCTTTGCGAGCGCTCAAGGCAGCAGCGCCGCGCAGGCAATCACAACGCTCGCGCAGTCACAGTTGAAAGCGGTCGGCGTCGACGTGTCGATCAAGAGTTTCACGTACACCCTTCTCTACGCGCCGATGCAGGACAACGGGATCTATCTTGGCGGCAAGTACGATCTGAATATCTCGGCCTGGGTTTCCGGCGCCGATCCCGACGACTCATCGCAGTTCACTTGCGCGACGATTCCGCCCAAGGGCAACAACTGGTACCGTTTCTGCAACAAAGAGTTCGACGCTCAGGAAGCGATCGCACTGACACACTACGACCGTCCGACGCGTAAGCGGGCCTACGCACGAACGCAGGAGATCATGGCGCAGCAGATCCCCGGCGTCTTTCTCTTCTATCGTAAGGAGATCAGCGCGGTGAATCCCGACTTGCGAGGCTTCTCACCAAATGGAATCACGGAAACGTGGGACGCGTACCGCTGGCAGATCTAAAGCGGAACGTCGACCCCGAATTCGACCGTCCGATTGGGCGGTAGGCCGAGCGAGTCGGTCAGCGGCCGCGCGTTGCGAATCATCCAACGATAGAGACTCCACTGCCACGACTGTAAGCGATCGGGCGACTTGGCGCGGCTGATCTTTGGACTCGCGAGAAAATACGTCGGCTTCGATAGATCCAGATCCGGTTTTACGTGTTTGCAGGCGACAAGAATTTGGTCGATATTCGGCTGTTGCATGAAGCCGTAGTGTGCCTTAACCCGATAGAGACGCTCAGCAATCTGCGTGATATCGACTCGATGTGATGGTGCGACAAACGGCCGCGATTCGGTTACGACGGTCAACAGCACGATCGTGTCGTAGACGATATGTGTTCGTAGCCATTGATGCTGCAGCACGAAGGGTATGCCTTCAGGATCAGGCGTCAAGAAGAATGCTGTACCGCTAACCGTAGACGTTCGCTGAATCTCGTTGATGAATACGTCGACGGGCAGCGTGTGCGAGGATAGACTCTGCATCAACTTGCGACGGCCGCGGTTCCAGGTCGTAAACAACATCCAAATTGCGACCGCGACGACCAGCGGCACCCAGCCGCCGGAGCGGATCTTCGGAAGATTGCCGACCAAGAACGGAACGTCCCACGAAAGAAACAGTGCGAGCAGCAGCCCTCCCAGCCAAAGCGGCCACTTCCACCGTTGTTGCGTCAACGCAAAGTAAATGATCGACGTCGTAAGCATCGTCATCGTCACGGCCAAGCCATAGGCGCCGCCGAGCGCCGCCGACGAGCGAAATGCAATAACCAAGAGGATGCACACGATTGCGAGCGCTGCGTTCACCGCTGGGACGTAGATTTGGCCCACATAGTGCCGCGACGTGTGCACGACTCGGAAACGTGGCGAGTAGCCGAGCTGCACGACCTGTTGCGTCAGGGAGAAGACGCCGGTTATCAGCGCCTGTGATGCAATCACGGTAGCGGCGGTGGCCAGCAGCACCATCGGAATGATCGCCCAATGCGGATATAGTGAGAAGAATGGGTTCTCTAGTGTCTTGGGATCCATCAGAGCGACGGCGCCTTGACCGAAGTAATTCAACGCTAACGCCGGCAAGACGACGACGTACCACGCAATCGTGATCGGCCGGCGGCCGAAATGGGCAAGGTCGGCGTAGAGCGCCTCAACGCCGGTAACGCAAAGCACAACGGCACCCATTACTAAGAAGCTGCGCAGGCCGTTGCGCAAGAAAAATTCCCACGAATAGACGGGGTTGAGCGCGATGAGCACGCCGGGATGAGCGGCAATCGCAATCGCGCCTGCAATCGCGATCGCGACAAACCAAATAATCATGATCGGCCCGAACAGGGCACCAATGCGGCCGGTCCCGCGACTCTGGGCAAGAAAGAGCCCGAGCAAGATCGCGACCGAGAGCGGTACGATCCACGGATGCGCGGCCTTCGTCCAAACGTCGAGCCCTTCGATCGCGGAGATAACGGAAATCGCCGGCGTGATCGCGCCGTCGCCATAGAGTGCGGCGGCGCCGAAGAGCGCGAGCGCCGTCAACCCGGTTAGCGCGAATGGCAGACCCGTTCGCAATTTCGGTATGATCAGCGCCAACAGCGCCATCGTGCCGCCCTGCCCGTTGTTGTCGGCGCGGAGCATGAAGGTGACGTACTTCACGCAGACGACGATGACAAGCGCCCAGAAAATCAGCGAGACGATGCCGATGATGTTGGCGCGCGTTACGCCTGCGGGGAAATCACCGGTAAAGCAGAGGCCGAACGCGTAGAGCGGACTCGTTCCGATGTCGCCGAAAACGACTCCGAGCGCCGCCAGTGCCAACGGCGAGAGATTCCGCTTCACTGCGCGCGACTTTCAGCGAAAACGAAGGCGAACCTTGATGACGACGGCGACTGCTACGCAAAAGAAGACCCCGATTACCGTCGCGTACGGCGACGGAATCGGGCCGGAAATCATGGACGCGACGCTGCGAATCATCAACGCGGCCGGCGCCCAGCTCGAGCCCGAAGTGATCTCGATCGGCGAGAGCGTCTACACGCGCGGACTTACGAACGGGATCGAGCCGTCATCGTGGGATTCGCTGCGCCGAACGCGCGTTTTCTTAAAGGCCCCGATCACGACGCCGCAAGGCGGCGGCTTCAAGAGTCTCAACGTTACGGTTCGCAAAACGCTGGGACTATACGCGAACGTCCGACCCTGTGCGGCGCTCTATCCTTACATCGATACAAAGTATCCGAAAATGAACCTCGTGATCGTTCGTGAGAACGAGGAAGATGTCTACGGCGGCATCGAGCATCGCCAGACGCAGCAGGTGACGCAAGCACTCAAGCTGATCTCGCGGCCGGGCTCAGAGAAAGTGCTTCGTTACGCGTTCGAATACGCGAAACAGAATAATCGCAAGAAAGTCACGTGTTTTACAAAAGACAACATCCTTAAGGCGACGGACGGTCTTTTTCATAAGATCTTCGATGAGATTGGCGCCGACTATCCCGAGATCGAGAAGGAACATTGGATCGTCGACATCGGCGCTGCAAAGATGTCCGACACGCCGGAGGCGTTCGATGTTTTGGTGATGCCCAATCTCTACGGCGACGTGCTCTCCGACGTTGCGGCGCAGATTGCCGGGTCTGTGGGAATTGCGGGCTCAGCCAACATCGGCGATCATTGCGCGATGTTCGAAGCGATCCACGGCTCGGCGCCCCGGCGTGCCGGTCAGAATCTTGCGAATCCGTCCGCCTTGCTGATGGGCGCAGTGATGATGCTCAACCACATTGGGCAAAGCGAGATTGCGCAAAAAGTTCATAACGCGTGGCTTAAGACAATTGAAGACGGCATTCACACCTACGACATCTATCAGGAAGGCACAAGTAAACAAAAAGTCGGCACGCGTGAGTTTGCGGACGCCGTCATTGAACGGCTCGGCCGAGAGCCGTCAACGCTCAAGCCGGTGCGTTATAACGCAAGCGCGCCGATGGATCTGCATGCCCGCCCATTCAAGCCGATGGAAGAGAAGCGCCTAGTTGGCATCGACGTCTTCGTCGATTGGACCGGCGGCGGAGCCGACGATCTAGCCGGCGTGCTGCAGCTCAAAATTCCCGAGGGGCTCACACTTCAAATGCTGAGCAATCGCGGCACAAAAGTTTGGCCGGATGGATCGCCGGAGACGTTCTTAAGCGATCATTGGGCGTGCCGCTTCATCGCCGACGGTCCACATACGGTCAGCCATCATGCGATCGTCGAGTTGCTCAGCCGGCTGGCTTCAGACAACATCGACTTCATCAAAACGGAGCTGCTTTACAACTTCGACGGCAAACCCGGGTTCAGCTTAGCCCAAGGCCAGTAACCGCGAACGGCTGAGCTACGCTCCCTGCCTCTCGAGCAAATCAGCCATGTCGTTCGCGTGCTCTTCTTCCACCGCCAAGATCTCTTCCATCAATCGGCGCGACGTCGGATCGTTGGAGCCGAAATATCGAATTATCTCCGTGTACGACTCGATCGCGATCCGTTCGGCGACCAGGTTCTCCCGGATCATATCGGTGAGAGTTGTGCCCTCGACGTACTCCGAGTGGCTGCGAGTCGCAAGTCCTTGAGGATTGAAATCCGGCGCTCCGCCTAACTGCGTGATCCGATCGGCAATGCGGTCCGCATGGCCCTGCTCTTCGTTTGCGTGCGCTAGAAATTCGTTTGCAACGGCGTCTTTGTTGATCCCGCGCGCCATGTAGAAGTGGCGCTTGTAGCGCAAAACACAGACAAGCTCGGTCGCAAGCGCCTGATTGAGGATGTCAACGGTGCGCACCACATCGCCCTTGTAGGTTTCGGTGACGGCGCCTTTGTCCATATGCTCGCGTGCGCGGCGGCGCAGCTCTTTGATATCCGAAAGGAACGGAGTCGTGTCGGTCAATTCAATCTCCCATGCTCAATAGAGGGTGCCATTAAAGTATACCCCACTTACAAGGCCTGCGTGGACGGGTCTGCGACCAGGCCCGTCAGGTGATCGCTGACGCATTCCTGGACCAGCTCCCAATGCGCGTCCGTCACCTGAAACCACGCGTATGCGCCGTTCAGAATGCGCGCTCGCCAGAATTCGGAG
>JAFARW010000058.1 GCA_019245275.1 Vulcanimicrobiota bacterium | reverse complement strand
GGAGTTCGAACCGAAGATCAGGTCGACGCGCGTACCGGTGAACTCAAGCGCACCGGTCTTCCGGTTGTAACGTTCGTAGACGCCCGCATCCCGTTGCGATGTCTTCCATTCCCCGCCCATGTCGAGCAGGTTCACGAAGAAATCGTTGGTGAGTGCGCCGGGCCGTTTTGTGAAGACACCGTGCTTCGTGCCATCGGCGTTCGTGTCGAGCACTCGCATGCCGCCGACGAGCACGGTCATCTCCGGCGCGGTCAGCGTCAAGAGCTGCGCTTTGTCGACGAGCATCATCTCTGTGGGGATACCGACATCGTACTTGAGATAATTGCGGAATCCATCGGCAATCGGCTCCAACGCGGAAAATGACTCCACATCCGTCTTCTCTTGTGAAGCGTCAGTACGCCCGGGTGCAAACGGCACGGTGACGTCAAAACCGGCGTTCTTCGCAGCCTTCTCAACGCCGGCAGACCCCCCGAGCACGATCAGATCTGCAAGCGAGATCTTCTTGCCATTCGATTGCGCGGTGTTGAACGACCGCTGAATGGCTTCGAGGCTTTTCAATACCTGCGCCAACTCCGCGGGCCGGTTGACTTCCCAATCCGTTTGCGGTTCAAGGCGAATGCGGCCGCCGTTTGCACCGCCGCGCTTGTCGCTTCCACGGAACGTTGAAGCGGAGGCCCACGCCGTCGAGACAAGTTGCGATACGGTAAGCCCGGACTCAAAGATTTGCTTCTTGAGCGCAACGACGTCATTCTGATCGACAAGCTCATGATCGACCGCTGGAACCGGATCTTGCCAAATGAACTCTTCAGCGGGCACCTCCGGGCCGAGATAGCGCGCTCGCGGTCCCATGTCGCGGTGCGTTAACTTGAACCACGCACGCGCAAACGCGTCGGCAAATTCCTGGGGGTGCTCGTAGAAGCGCCGCGAGATTTTTTCATACACGGGATCCTCGCGCAACGAAAGGTCCGTTGTAAGCATTGTCGGCTTATGGCGCTTCGATGGGGCATGGGCGTCGGGGACTGTCGGTGCGCCGTTCTTGGCAACCCACTGATAGGCGCCGGCCGGACTCTTCGTCAGTTCCCACTCGTTGCTGAACAAGGATTCAAAATAATTGTTGCTCCATTCGGTCGGCGTGGCGCTCCAAGTGACTTCGGGGCCACCGCCAATCGTGTGCGCGCCGAAACCGGTTTCGAACGTGCTCTTCCAGCCGAGGCCTTGGCTTACGATGTCGGACGCTTCCGGCGCCGCACCAACGTGCGAAGGGTCGCCGGCGCCGTGCGTTTTGCCGAACGTATGGCCACCGGCAATTAACGCGACCGTTTCCTCGTCGTTCATCGCCATTCGCCGAAATGTCTCGCGGATGTCGACGGCAGCAGCCTTGGCATCGGGGTTTCCGTTCGGGCCCTCGGGGTTCACATAGATCAGCCCCATCTGCACTGCCGCGAGCGGGTTTTCCAGAATGCGTTCGCCGGCGTATCGCTCGTCCGCGAGCCACGCGTCTTCCGCACCCCAATAAACTGTCTCGTCCGGCTCCCATTGGTCAGCACGTCCGCCCCCGAAACCGAGCGTCTTGAAGCCCATCGAATCCAGCGCAACGTTTCCAGTCAGCACCAGTAAGTCGGCCCATGAGAGCTGGCGGCCGTATTTCTGTTTGATCGGCCACAACAAACGGCGAGCTTTATCGAGATTGACGTTGTCGGGCCAGCTGTTCAAAGGCGCGAAGCGTTGCTGTCCACCGCCGGCGCCGCCGCGGCCGTCGCCGATTCGATAGGTGCCCGCGGCATGCCATGCCATGCGGATAAACAGCGGACCATAATGCCCAAAATCAGCCGGCCACCAATCTTGCGAATCCGTCATCAGTGCGCGCAGATCTGCCTTCACCGCCGCAAGATCGAGTTGAGCAAACTCCTTCGCGTAATTGAAATCCTCGCCCATCGGATCGGATTGCGGCGAGTTGTGATGCAGCGTCGATAGCCGAAGCTGCTCCGGCCACCAGTCGCGATTGAACCGGGCTCCGCCGCGTTTTGGACTAACGTGAACGGGACATGCAGTTTGGGTCAAGGTACGCTCTCCTTCGCCAACCGGCTGAGGCTAAAACTGAAAACGGTTTTCAGTTTCTAGATGCTAGCACGCCGTGCTACAATACCGCAAGATGTCAACGATGCCGCGACTTGCAAAGAATTATCGGCTGGTTTTCGATGTCGTCCGCAAGCAAGGGCACGGACGGCATCTCGCAACCGCCGACGTCTTCAGGCTCGTCAAGCGCCGCCGCGTGGGGATCGGCTTCACAACGGTGTATCGGGCGCTGGCCAAGTTACGGGATCTCGGCTTAATCTCCGAAATTCACTTGCCCGGCGCCGACAGCGCATATTATGAGCCCGCCGGCGACGCGCACGCACACTTTCGCTGTGACCTCTGCGGCAGCGTCAAAGACATCGCCTATGTACCATCAAAGCGTGTAGTGGCGCAGCTGGCGCAAAGTAACGCCATTGAAGTTAATGACGTCATCTTGAGCCTGCATGGCCGCTGCGTTTCCTGTCGAGAAAGAGAATCCGCATGAAGAGCTTCGTTACTCAATTCGCTATCGCGTTTGGACTCGCGCTCACGCTGAGCGCACTTCCGGCAATAGGCCAGACGCCGACTCACAGTTTCGATGTCGGCTCGATACACGTCGATCAGTACGGTTCAGGCGATCCCGCGTTGATTCTGATTCCGGGTCTCACCGACAGCGCCGCGGTTTGGAGCGGAACGATCGCGCATTTTGCTCCACAGCACACGATTTACGCCCTCACCTTGGGCGGAACCGGCGGGCGCCCCGCGCCGCAGGGCACACTACTTGATAAGACAGCCGCGGATCTGGCGGCGCTGATCACCGAAAACAATATCAACAAGCCGGTCGTCATCGGGCACAGCATGGGCGGTTTTCTCGCTCTGCGCCTTGCTGCCGAGCACAGTTCGCTATTGCGTGGTGCGATCTCGCTCGATGGCCTGCCCGTCCTGCCGGGGCAAGAAAACGCGACACCAACGCAGCGCGCCAGCGCGGCCTCGTCGATGACAGGACCGATGCGCGGATTGACAGCGGCGCAGCTCGAGGCAGCCGAACGGCAGATGATCCTTCCTTATATGACGCAGGCTAAGAATCTCGACGCCGTGGCGGCGGCGGGACGCGGTGCCGATCCAGCGGCCACTGCGGAGTATCTACAGGAAATGGTTCAGGCCGATTTGCGGCCACAACTTTCCAACATCACCGTTCCGCTTCTCGTGCTGATGCCGTTTGACGCATCGATCGATCCGCAGAATCCGCAGACGCCGTTTAAAACGGCGGCTCAAAAGCAGCAGTTCTACACAGGATTGCTCGCAAACGCGAGAACCGCGAAGCTCGCGGTCGTCAACAACTCGCGACATTTCATCATGTACGACCAGCCGGAGCAGTTTTACGCGCTGGTCCAGAACTTCTTGGGGAGCCTCTGAAGAGGCCGCTCGCCGGCTTGCGCTGGGCGGCGTAACCGCATCCGCATCAGGCGACGTTAAGAGAGTAGGAGACTAAAGTGCTGACCCTCGATCCGGCGCCACTCCGGAAGCCGGACCTCCTTTACACGCCTGAAGTGGCCGCCGAAACGGCGGCTCTCTATGAGCGCGTCGCGCGCGTCATTCCCGCCGTCGAGTGGCCGATTTTCGCGCCCTGCATCGCCGAAATCAATCGCCTAAAGCGCGAGCGCAACGCCGTCATTCTCGCTCACAACTATCAAGTTCCGGAGATCTTTCATACGGTGGCCGATATCGTCGGCGACTCGCTGGGCCTCGCCCTGGATGCTGCAAAAACCGAAGCCGACATTATCGTTCTCTGCGGCGTCCACTTCATGGCGGAAACCGCGAAACTCGTTAATCCGACCAAAACCGTGCTCGTTCCCGATTTGCGCGCCGGCTGCTCGCTCGCGGAATCGATCACCGCCGCGGACGTGCGGTTGATGCGCGAGCGCTATCCCAATACGCCCGTCGTCACCTACGTTAATACTTCCGCGGCAGTTAAGGCTGAATCCGACATCTGTTGCACGTCCGGCAACGCCGTCCAGATCGTAAAATCGCTCGGCGTGCGACGCGTGATCTTTCTCCCGGACGAATACCTCGCGAAGTACGTCGCTTCGCAACTCCCGGATGTCGAGGTCATCGCTTGGAAAGGGCACTGCGAGGTGCACGAGCGGTTCACCGGCGTGGAAATACGCAAGTACCGCGCAGACGATCCGTCGCTGCGCGTGCTCGCGCATCCGGAATGTCCGCCCGACGTGCTTGCGGAGGCAGACTTCGTTGGCTCAACTTCGGCGATGAGCCGATATGTCGCGGGGCTCGAAGCGCAACCCAACGCGCCGGCGCGAGTCGTCATGATTACCGAATGTTCGATGGCCGATAACGTCGCTGTCGACAATCCGCACGTCGAGTTCGTTCGGCCGTGCAACCTCTGCCCGCACATGAAGCGCAATACGCTGCCTAAAGTGCTGCACTCTCTGCAGACGATGCAATATGAGGTAACCATCGATCCGGCGGTGGCGTCGCGTGCGCGAACGGCTGTCGAACGAATGTTGGAATTCAGCCGATGAAACATCGGACGCTGCGCGCCGATGTCATCGTCGCCGGCGCTGGAATCGCCGGCTTGATGACCGCGCTCAAACTGGCTCCGCTTAAAGTCATCGTTGTTTGCAAGGAGCGCTTAGGCATCGGAGCGGCAACGCAGTGGGCCCAGGGTGGAATCGCAGCAGCCGTCGGCCCGGACGACTCGCCGGCGTTGCACTCGCTCGATACACGCCGCGCGGGCGCCGGCCTCTCCGATGAAGTCGTTGTCGACATTCTCACGCGCGATGCGCCGGCACGCGTTGAAGAGTTACTTGCTCTGGGCGCGCACTTCGATCGCGGCCGCAACGGGGAGCTCGCGCTCGGCCTTGAGGCAGCGCACAATCGGCGCCGCATCGTTCGCGCAGGTGGAGATGCGACGGGCGAAGAGATCCTGCGCACGCTGATTGCCGCTGTGCGCAACGCGGGCTGGATCACGGTTTGCGAAGATGTCAGCGCCGACGATTTGATCGTGAACGACGGCAACGTGGTCGGCATTGAGGCGCATCACAAAGACGATGGGCCGATCGAGATCTTCGCCGCAGCGACCATCCTGGCAACGGGCGGCCTCGGTCACGTTTACACGCAGACGACGAACCCATCGCAAGCGACCGGCGACGGCGTCGCAATTGCTGCGCGTGCCGGCGCAACGCTTGCCGACATGGAGTTCGTGCAGTTTCATCCGACGGCAATCGACATCGGCACCGATCCAATGCCGCTGGCAACCGAGGCGCTCCGCGGCGAAGGCGCGCGACTCGTACTCGACGATGGCACGCGATTTATGGAAGACGTGCACCCAGATGCGGAACTCGCCCCGCGGGACGTCGTCGCTCGCGAAATCTACCGCCGCATATCGGATGGGCAAGCGACGTTTCTCGATGCAAGCGCGCTCGCTGACGTCTTTCCACAGCGCTTCCCGACGGTGTTTGCGGCTTGCATCGGTGCCGGCATCGACCCGCGCGTGCAACTGATTCCCGTCGCACCCGCCGCGCACTATCACATGGGCGGCATCGCCGTCGATCGCTGGGGACGCACGTCGCTCCCCGGTTTGTGGGCCTGCGGAGAGACGAGCGCAACCGGGATTCACGGCGCGAATCGCTTGGCCAGTAACTCGCTTCTCGAAGCGGTCGTCTACGGATCGCGAGTCGCGGTGGACATAAAGAGTCGCGACAGAGTTCAGCCGCGTGTCGTGCGGCGCGGTGCCTCGCCGGCTTTTGCGACGGCACATGAATCCGAGATTGTCCCGTCACTGCGAAAGCTGATGTACGAGAACGTCGGCGTGATCAGGAACGTTGCGGGTCTGCAAAGCGCGCTTGATTCAATCGCTGCGCTCCAAGAACGAGCCGTCGAAACGCCCACTCGCAATCTCCTAACGGTGGGACGTCTGATCGCGACTGCGGCGCTTGCACGCCGCGAAAGCCGTGGCAGCCACTACCGTGAGGATTACCCGGCAACGGACGCGAGCTTTGCGAAGCGCTCTTTCCTCAAGCTGTCCGACAGCGGGACGCAACAAGAGAAAACCTCGATTGCTTAGCGATCTGCTGATCGAGCAGATCGTGCGAGGCGCGTTGTTGGAAGACATCGGCCGCGGCGGAGACGTCACAACCGATTCGATCCTAAGCGAGGATCTTGTTACGCGCGCCGCCGTTGTTGCGCGGCAGCCCGGCGTCATCGCGGGGCACGAACCCACCCGCACAACCTTTAAGATGTTAAACCCCAGCGTCGAATACGAAATCCTCGCTCCGGACAGCGCGATGATTGACGATGGGACAGCGATCGCACGACTCACCGGCCCGGCGCGCGCGATTTTGACCGGCGAACGAACGGCCCTGAATTTTTTAAGCCACCTCTCCGGCATCGCTACGGCTGCGCACTCGCTCGTCGAACGTGTCGAACCCTATCGCGCGCGGATCGTTTGCACGCGCAAGACGACGCCGGGTTTGCGCACTTTAGAGCGCGCCGCGGTCGTTGCCGGCGGCGCAAGCCTCCATCGGTATGGGCTCGATGATGCGGTACTCATCAAAGACAACCATCTGGCGCTCTCCGGCAGCCTCACCGAAGCCGTTACCGCAGTGCGTCGTAAGATCGGACACATGCTGAAAGTTCAAGTCGAGGTCGACACGCTCGAGCAGTTGCGCGAAGCGCTTCAGCTGTCGATCGATGCCGTGCTGCTCGACAATATGCCGCTCGAGACGCTGCGCGAAGCGGTTTCGGTCGTTGACGCAAGGATCACGACCGAGGCATCCGGTTCGGTAACTCCCGAGAATGTGGCCGCAATTGCAGCCACCGGCGTCGACCTGATCTCAAGTGGCTGGATAACGCACAGCGCGCCGGGCCTCGATGTGAGCATGGAAATCGACTTGCATCGCTAACTTCAAAAGCGTTTTCGCATGCGTTTGAATCTCAAAGTCGGCGCTCTGCTCCTGAGTGTCGCCCTTGCACTTGCAACGGCCGGCTGCACCACCAGCACCGATAATTTCGAATCCGCGCATGGGTTGCCCGGCGGTACGCCGCCGCCCACGCCGACGCTGCCACCAAGTCCACCACCACCGAAAGTCAAGTAAAGCCCAAGCAAAGAGTGCTACAAGTCGATCACGTCGCAAAGTCGTTCGGCGACGTCGTCGCGGTAAACGACGTTGCGTTTTCGATTCCGAACGGCGCGACGTTTGGATTGCTCGGCCCGAACGGCGCTGGGAAGACGACGACGATGCGGATGATCTTGGGGATCCTCCAGCCGGACCACGGATCGTTGAGCTGGGATGAAACGCCGGTCGACGGCTCCGCCCGGCGCCGCTTCGGCTACCTTCCGGAAGAACGCGGCCTCTACGCCAAGATGAAAGTTCGGGAACAGATTGCTTACTTCGCGCGCTTACACGGTTTGACGAAACAGCTAAGTCAACGCCGAGCCGACGATTGGATCGAGCAATTGCAACTGTCGGAGTATGCCGATCGTCCGGCGGGCGAGCTTTCTAAAGGAAATCAACAAAAAGTGCAAGTCGCTTGCGCTGCCGTGCACGAACCGGTGCTGCTCGTCCTCGACGAGCCGTTTTCCGGATTGGATCCCGTCAATGCGGAGATGCTGCTTGGAATCTTGCAGGCGCAACAAAAGCGCGGCACGACGCTCGTGCTTTCCAGCCACCAGATGTGGCAGCTTGAAGAGCTTTGTTCGAATTTCTGCATCATCGCCGATGGAACGAACCGCGCCACCGGAACGCTCGCCGATTTGCGCGCGCAATTTCCGACACGCGTGTTGCGCGTTTCGCCGGCAACGGATGCGGTCAGTGCAGTGCTTGATGCACTGCCGGATGCGCGCCGCCTGGGCATGCAGGACGGCGCCGTCGACTATGAGGTTGGCGCGGGCGCTCCACTCCCACGCATCCTGCGCGACCTTGTGGCAGCCGAAGCGATCACGCGCTTTGAAGCCATCGAGCCATCGCTGCAGGATATCTACTTGCGCGCGATCGGGCAGCCGGCATGAACGAATTCCGGACGGTGCTCGTAGCCGAAATCATGCGGCGCGTTCGCTCACGAGCATTTAAAGTCGGCTTAGTGATCGGTATTGTCGCGGTTGCACTCGCGATCAAAGCCCCGCAACTGATCGGGTCGGCGCTCAATCGCGCCAGCCATTCGATCATTGTCGGCGGCTCAGCGTCGCTCAATGATCGCGCGGCCAAATTGCTTTCAAAGGATTTCGCGATCGAGGGCGTCGTTAGCCAACCGAATGCTCCCGCGCAGCTTTTGACCGCCCACCCCAAAGCGGGTGCGCTTGTGGTCGTTAGCGCGGTGGGGCGCGGCGTTGTGGCCGACGTTTATGCGCGCGACTTGAGCTTCGTCAGCGCGGAGACGATCAAGCGAGATCTGATGCCGCTGAATTTGGCGCTCGCTACGTCCGCTTCAGAGACCGCGATCGACCGGTACATGAACGTCCCGATCGCCTTGCATAGCGTCAACTCGAAGTTTGCAAGCTCCGCCGCGGCCGACGCGGCCAAAGGTCTCGCCTACGGGTTGCTGTTCTTCCTTTATGTATCGATCTTGATGAATAGTCAGTTGATTATGACCTCCGTCGCTGAGGAGAAGACGAGCCGGATTGCCGAGCTGCTCGTCGCCTCGGTGCATCCTTCCGCGTTGCTCGCGGGAAAGATCGCGGCGGCCGCCGTCTTGGCCGTGATTCAAATGGCCTCGTGGCTTGCAGTCGCGTATTTTGTCAGCGGTTTCGGAGCCGGCGGATCCGGCCTCTCGATGATCCTGCGCACGGTGACGCCGCTTGAAGCGATTGCGTTCGCCGTCTACTTCGTCCTCGGCTACTTGCAACTGTCGACTGTTTTTGCTGCGGCTGCTTCGCTTGTCAATCGCACGGAAGATCTCGGCAGCCTCTCCGGTCCGCTAGTGATGCCCGTCATCTTTGCGCTCTTTATCGCAATCTATGCGCTCGGCTTTCCGAATTCGCCGCTCGTGACGATAACGAGCTTCATCCCGATCGTTGCGCCATTCACGATGTTCGCTCGAATTGGGGTCAGCATCGTGCCTGCTTGGCAAATCGCGCTTTCGATCGTTATCAACATTGCAGCGGTTTGGGCGTTCGCGGTGCTTGCCGGCAAAGTGTATCGCGTCGGCATGCTGCTCTACGGCAGACCGCCAAAGTTATCGCAACTCTGGCTAGCGATGCGATCATAAATCCAACCGGTCAACATCGAGGCGCATGATCGTGAGATCTTCCAGGGCGTTTGAGCGAATCGCTTGGAAAAATGCCGATCCAAGCTCGTTGCTGCGCCACACTTCCCAATAGATCGCGCTGCAATTAAGCTCTCGCCCCCGCCCGACCACGGCGCGAAGAAGATCGCGCGCGACACCGAATCGCCGCGCGCGCGGTGCGACGTAGAGATCGCCGATCCATAGACGGCGATTGCCTGTATGAACCTCAGCGGCACGCGAGACACTGACGAATCCAACTAATTCATTCTGATGCTCGGCGACGAAACATTCGAACCATCGTTTCGGTCCGAAACAATCGTCGACAAACTGTCGCACTTTCGAAGCCGGCGGTGGGTCACCGACATGCTCTGCAAGCGCACGCGCCATCGTAAGAATAGCATCTGCATCTTCGGGGCGCGCCTGCCGGATCAAAGCCACCTCATCGCAGCGACCGCTGCGGCTAATGAACCGTTCAGCCTTCCGGTGGATGTCCCCAACCCGATTGAACGTACTTGCCGTCGACGACGATCGTCGGAACCGTCGGATCGCCGCCGGTATAGGAGAACATCTTCTTGCGCTCCGCCATGTCGTTTTGCGCATCGTGCACGATGTATTTCGTGCCGGCCGCATCGTAGTGGGCCATCGCCGCCTTGCAATACGGGCAAGCCGGACTGATGTACAGCTCGAGCTTGGTTCCGGCGGGAATCCGTTCAACGTCCATTCGTAATACCGTTCATGCCGCTCACCTTCGTGCCCACTCCGCTGGGAAACCTACGCGACATCACGCTGCGCGGGGTTGACGCTTTGCGCGATTGTGACTTGCTCGTCGCCGAAGACACGCGCGTCGCACGGAAATTGCTCTCGGCGCTCAAACTGCCGTCAAAGCCGTTGCGCAGCTACCGCGAACAAAACGCAGCCGCCGCTACGAAGGCGATCCTTGAGGCAGCGCGTCTTCAAAGCGTCGCGGTGATCTCCGATGCCGGCATGCCCGGCATATCGGATCCCGGCGTCGATCTGATCGCGGAGGCCAGACGCGAAGGCATCAAAATCGAGGTGCTTCCCGGACCGAGCGCCGCGCTTAGTGCGGCCGTGCTGAGTGGTTTTGACATCCACGAATTCCGGTTCGCTGGATTTCTGCCGCGGACGAGCGCGAAGCGCCGTGCGGCATTTCGATTATTCAGCGAGGAAGGCGCTCCAACGACGGTTTGGTTCGAATCACCGCAGCGCATTCTCGCTGCGCTGCACGATCTCGAAAGCGTCGACCCGCTGCGGCGCTGCTTCGTTTTGCGTGAATACACAAAACTGCACGAGCAGCAGATCCTCGGAAGCGCCGGCGATGCGGCCGCCTCGTTGGCGCAGCCCGTGCGCGGCGAAATCGTCCTCGTAGTAGAGGCCGAGCGCGTGAAACACCGGGCGCCCGCTGATTTCAATCGCGCGGCCGATGCATTACTCGCGACGCAAGAAAGCGTCGCGACGATTGCCAAGACGCTTGCCCAGCGCGGCTACGGCGCGCGCAGGGAAATCTACCGGCGGCTAAGCGAAAGGCGCAAGCGATGACGCGCGCCTACTACGTGACGACGCCGATCTACTATATCAACGGCGACCCGCACATCGGGCATGCGTACACCACGATCGTTGCTGACGTGCTGGCGCGCACCGCACGAACGCGCGGCGATGCGTTCTTTTTGACCGGGACGGATGAGCACGGGCAAAAGGTCGCGGACGCGGCTTCGGCCGCTGGTCTCTCGCCGCAAGAGTGGTGCGACCGGCTGATTCCAAAGTGGCAGAATCTCTTTGCACGCTTCGATATCTCATACGACGATTTCATTCGGACGACGCAGCTTCGGCATGAACTCGTCGTGCAACGGGTCTTTGAGCGCTTACGTGAAACCGGCGACGTCTATCTCGGCAAATACGAGGGCTGGTATTGCTCCAACGACGAGACGTTTTGGCTCGAATCGAAACTCGTCAACGGGCGTTGCCCAAATCCGGAATGCGGCCGCGAAGTTCAGTGGCTATCCGAAGACGACTGGTTCTTCCGTCTCTCAAAATACCGCGATCGTCTCTTGCAGCATTTCCTTGACAATCCGCATTGGGTACGCCCCCGCTCCGCGTACAACGAGATGGTCGCGATGCTACGCGAGGGGTTGGAAGACTTCAGCATCTCGCGCAGCAGTTTTGATTGGGGCGTCCCGATTCCGGGCGGCGGTGGTGTGATCTACGTCTGGTTCGATGCGCTGCTCAACTATATTTCGGCAATCGATTGGTCGCGCGACGACCCGCGCTTCCACAGATATTGGCCCGCATCAGTGCAGTTGATCGGCAAAGAGATCATGCGTTTCCATACGCTCGTCTGGCCGGCCGTTCTTTGGGCGCTGGGTGAAGAGGCGCCCAAACTCGTCTTTGCGCACGGCTGGATCACACTCGACGGACAGAAGATCGGCAAGAGCCTCGGAAATGCAATCGATCCGTTTGAGCTGATCGAGCGCTTCGGCTCGGACGGTGTCCGCTATTTCTTACTGCGTGAGGGACATTTCGGCAGCGACTTCTCTTATTCGGAAGCGAAGATCGCACAACGCTACAACGACGAGCTCGCAAACGATCTAGGAAACCTTTTCCGGCGCACGTTATCGATGCTCGAACGTTACCGAAATTCGCTCGTTCCGCAACCCGGCGATTCGGTCTTTCCCGAGCGCTTCGCTGAGTTGCCGTCGCGCGTGCAAGAGCTGATTGCGGACCTGCGCTTTCGCGACGCGCTCGAAGCGATCTGGGAGCTCGTCACCGCGCTCAATCGTGCGATCGACGAACGTAAACCGTGGGAGCTGTACAAGGCGGGCGACGTGCGCGCACTCGATGCGCTGTTGTACGACTTATGCGAAGGCTTGCGCTGGCTCGCGGTCATGCTCGCTCCATTCCTGCCCGAGCGCACTGCGATCATGTGGAGGCAACTTGGACTCGAGAGCGGGCTGCACGACGATTGGCGCGAGACGCTCGTCTGGGGCGGACTTGCGGCGGACACGCAGACGTCGCTTGGAGATGCACTCTTTCCGCGACTCGAACTTGCCTAAGCGAGCGTGCCCTGAGCTAGTCGAAGGGTGATCGATACGCATGCGCACGTCCACGATCGAAAATTCGATCGCGATCGCGCAGAAACGGTCGAGCGCGCGCGGCAATCGGACGTATCGGAAATCGTAACGGTCGGCTGCGATCTCGCGGACTCAGAGCGTGCAATCGCTTCTGCCGATGAGTTCGGACTTTGGGCAACCGTCGGCATCCATCCGCATGAAGCGAAAGATGCGCCGGCCAATATCGAATCCGCATTTGTTCCCCTAGTCGCCGAACCACGCGTTGTTGCAGTCGGCGAAACCGGTCTAGACTACTACTACCAGCATAGTCCGCGCGATGTTCAGCAGCGCTGCCTGCGCGAGCAAATCCGGTTTGCGCACGCGCATGAGATGCCGGTGATCTTTCACCACCGCGACGCCTTTGACGATTTTGTGCAAATCTTAGAGCAAGAGTGGCAAGCCGGCATGCGCGGCGTCGTTCACTGCTTTACCGGCGATGAAGCACAAGCTCGCGTTTATGTCGATAACTTTGGCCTCAAACTGGGTGTTGGTGGCATCATCACGTTCCCCAGTGCAGAGGCGATCCGCGATGCAGTCTGCGCCGTGGGTCTGCAAGCGTGCGTTTTGGAAACTGACTGTCCCTATTTAGCGCCTGTGCCGTACCGCGGAAAACGCAACGAGCCGGCGTTCATCACCGCGACAGCGAGTGCGCTAGCTCAGATTGTGCAAAAGCCGCTCGATGAGGTGCTGGCGATTACGGACGAAAATGCGCGAGAACTCTTTGCGTTCGAGGCATCAGCGCAACGGCCGCGCGGAACGCCAAGTTGAGTTGAATCGCGCTTGGAGTTGGGGGCACAGGGTACAATCCGTCGTTGTGATACCCCAGTCGATCTGATCGTCCCGCCCGTACGTCGCATTTGCTGAACCGATCCACGCGCGATCGCCGGCGACGGCGAATTTTTCCGCGCTACCAGTGATGCGGACTGCAACACCGTCCCGTACTAATGCCCGAGCGGCCGCTAGCGTCCCACGTTTCAGGTCATTTTTGGACATCAACAATCTGACGGGCACTCCTCGCAGGGCCAGTAACTTGATGGCGCGATACGGTGCAGTGCCTGCGGTAAACGACTCCGTCTCCACGGAAGCACCGCACTGCACTGCATCAGTTGAAAGCACCGAAGCTTCTTGCGAGAGGGCGGCGCCTTTAGTGACGGCGATATTGCGAAGGTTTTCAGTCTTGCCGCGCATTGCGTCGCGGATGACGCCGACTTCACGCCGGTCATTATCAGCGACGATCGTGTTGCGAGCACCCATTGGCCAATTCCGATCGTCCAAGAAGGCGACGCCATCAACGATCGCAGCCTTCATATGATAGGGCCTGCGCGCGAAGCGATCGACGAGCCGAGCATCGACACCCGCGCTGCGCATTTCAGCGACCGTCTCACGGTTGAGCCGTGCGAGCCGCCGGTCGGCGCCGGCGTACGGTCTAGCCTCCAACCGTACGCTGACGCGCGACCCATTGCACGCCGAGGATTCAAGCGCTCGCACCATGCGCTTCGAGTGCAGCAGGTAAGCCGAAAGCTCGATCCGCCGTGCGCCGCGCATCCGTTGAATGACATCCGACGTTGTCGTAAATGAGATCACGCACTGCCTTCCCGACGACCACTGGTCATCGCAAGACAAAAAGCACGCCCTGTTTTAACGCACCAGAAGTGTAGGCGAAACGGCAAAGCCGATCACGCAATCAACGTTATCGGGAGGCTCCGTGCCGGCCTCATTAGAGCCCGCGATTACGAAGCCGTGGTTGGCAATCTTACCAGAGAACCAGTCCCGCAC
>JAFARW010000028.1 GCA_019245275.1 Vulcanimicrobiota bacterium | reverse complement strand
GATCATCGCGATCTCGTTGCCGCGAATGTGGCGCATCTCGTTTTCCGACTTGGTGAGGAGATTCTCACCGTTCAAGTAGATTTCGCCGCCCTCGATCTTGCCGGGCCGTTGAATCAGCCGCATGATCGAAAGCGCGTTCACGGATTTGCCGGAGCCCGATTCGCCGACGATGCCCAGCGTCGAGCCCGCGTCGATGGCGTACGAAAGCCCGTTGACGGCTGTAACGAGCCCGTCTTCGGTTAAGAAGGTGGTGCGTAAGTTCTTAACTTCGAGCAGCGCCATCTACTGTGTGTCACCCTGAGGACGCCTGTGCTGAGCGGCGTCGAAGCATCGAAGGGCCACCGATTATATACCTGTCAGCGAGAGAATAGCCCAGAAGACGACAAGACAGACCGCGACAAAGCCGGTTATTCGCTTCAGGTTCTCCTCAACGCCAAGGCGCCCGCGATACGCGGACTCGACGCGACCGCCGATCGTTCCCGAAAGCCCCTCTTGTTTCGTTGTCTGTATCGCGAGCAAGAAGATCAGCGCCAACGCGAAGATGATCGCCAACCCTGCAAAAGCATGAGTGAGCCACGACGCATGTTGCGCAAACCACGTATGCGGAATTGCCGACGGCGTTAGGTTCGGACCGGCTGGCGGCGGCGTGGCGATCGGCCCCGAAGTCGCCGCCAAGAGAAGATCGATCAAACTTTAGACTCCGTTCTAATTGCGAGCCGCGCGGCGAGACTCTCCGCCGAGAGCCCAAACTGCGCGCGTTGTTTCGGCTGGCTGTCATGCTGGACGAGCACATTCGGAACGCCGATCCGCTCGATCGATGTTCCGAGACCGTGGTCGGAGACGAACTCCGCGACCGCCGACCCAAAGCCGCCGGCGAGTGAATGCTCTTCTAAGGTAAGGAAGCGTTCGTGGCCGGCCGCAAGCTCGATCAATAGCGGCTCATCAAGCGGCTTTGCGAAGCGAGCGCTGATAATCGTCGGACGGGGACGATCTTCGGGCAATAAGTCATAGGCGTCAAGCGCCGTTTCGACCGTGTTGCCGAGCGCGAGCACCGCGGTTCCGGTCCCTCGCCGCAAGATTTCAGCGCGCCCTTGCGCGATCGGCGCGTGCGGCTCTTGATGCGAGCCGGCCGTGCTGCCTCTCGGGTAGCGAATCGCGACCGGCGCGTTCAGCGAAAGCGCGTGCTCGAGCATCGGCAGCAATTCGTCCTCGTCGCGCGGCGCCATGATCGTCATGTTCGGCAGCGTGCGCAAATACGCGATATCGTAGAGGCCCATGTGTGTGGGTCCGTCATCGCCGACAAAACCCGCGCGGTCCATGCAGAAAACAACCGGCAATCCCTGCACGACGACGTCGTGCACGACTTGGTCGTACGCGCGCTGCAAGAACGTTGAGTAGATCGCGCACACCGGCCGCAGGCCGGCGGTCGCAGCTCCGGCTGCGAAGCAGACCGCGTGCGCCTCGGCGATTCCAACATCGAAGTAGCGTTCCGGGAAGCGCTTCGCAAATTTTGAGAGCTTCGTCCCGTCAGGCATTGCCGCCGTGATGCCGATGACGCGCGGGTCGCGCTCGGCAACCACGTTCATCGCGTCACCGAAAACATCCGAGAATGTCGGCCGCGCACCCGGCTTCTTCTCGATCGTCCCATTCTCAATCTCGAATGGTCCGCAGCCGTGGAACGTCCGCGAGTCGGACTCTGCCGCAACATAGCCCTTGCCTTTGATCGTGCGAACGTGAATCAAGACCGGGCCTTCGATGTTCAGCGCAGTCTCGAGCGCATCGATTAGGACATCGATGTTGTGGCCATCGAGCGGACCCATGTACCGGAACCCGAGCTCTTCGAAGATGACGGCCGCCTTCTCCGAAGGGGCGATGAAGCGTATCGCGCCCACTTCGGCGCTCGAGAGCGCCTTGCGCGCCGTTCCGCCAAACGGAATGTGGTCGAGGACGTCTTTCGTCGCTTCGCGCGCGGCATTGAAGATCGGCTTGCTGCGAAGCACGGAGAGATACGAGGCAATCGAACCGACATTCGGCGCGATCGACATCTCGTTATCGTTAAGGATGACGATGAAATTGGTCTTGAGCTGACCCGCGTTGTTGAGCGCTTCGTAAGCAAGCCCGCCCGTGAGCGCTCCGTCGCCGAGCACCGCGACGACTTTATGCTTCTGATGCGTGAGATCGCGCGCCGTTGCCATGCCCAGCGCCGACGACACTCCGGTCGAGGCATGTCCCGCACCGAACGGATCGTATTTGGATTCGCTCCGCATCGCGAAGCCCGAGAGGCCGCCGCCTTTGCGGATCGTGTGGAAGCGGTCGCGCCGGCCGGTCAACATCTTGTGCACGTAGGTCTGGTGGCTGACGTCCCAGACGAGCCGATCGGTCGGCAGATCGAGGACGCGATGCAGCGCGAGGGTCAGCTCGACGACGCCGAGGTTCGGCGCGAGGTGGCCGCCGTTACGCGAACAGACCGAGATCAGTTGTTCGCGGATCTCGGCTGCTAGTTGATCTAATTCGGGGCGTGAGAGGTTCTTGACGTCGGCGGGGACGTCGATGCGCTCGAGAATCATTGGGCACGCTCGTTCGACGCTGACTCCCGCGCGTCCGTTGCCGAACCCTGTGCTGACCAGCTCGAAGCGCGGAGGATTTCCCTGCTGCGATTGGGACAGTCTTTAGCAGTGGGACAGCTATCGAGCGCGGTTGCGCCGGTCGCGCTGCGCAAGCGCCGTGATGTCTGGCGCGACCTGGCGCGGATTCTCTCGACGATCTTCAACCCGTTCCTATGCGCGCTTGCCCTGTGCGTCATCTTGGCACACGCGCTAGCGAGCAGCAGCACGCTTTCATTTTGGTGGCTCGCCTTTTTGACGACGTTCTTCACGTCGATTGGGCCAATGCTGTTCATTTTCTGGATGTACTCGACCGACCGCATCACCGATCTCGACATGTCCAAACGCGAGGAACGCGAGCGTATCTTCGGCGCCGTCGTTGTCTTCTATATAGCCGGCACGATCGTGCTTTGGCTCACGCATTCACCGCGTCTCTTGATCGCGACGCTGGCCGGCTACTCGCTCGCCACGCTCGTCGTGCAATATATCACGCGCTACTGGAAGATCAGCACGCACGCGCTCGGCATTACGGCACCCCTGGTCGTTCTCTGCCTGCTGTACGGAGACGAGCCGTTGCCGCTTCTAGTGCTGATTCCGATGGTTTGCTGGGCACGCGTCTACTTGCGCGCTCACTCGATCATGCAAGTCGTCGCGGGCGCTGCGCTGGCAACTTTTTCAGTTGGCCTGTTCTTCAAACTTTTCCACGTGGCAAAGCTCTAGCGCGCGAGAGGCGCGACCGCTTTAACGTTGGGCTCGAATTCGCCCGTGATCATTCGAACGGCCGTGCGAAACGGCTCAAGGTCGCCGCTCGTGATGTAGGTCGACGGCGCAACCCCGTGCGCGATACCGTTCGCTACCGCCAGCGTGGCGGCGCGCTCCGCTTGCTCGAAGGCGGGATCGATCAGCGCGACACCTTCACCGAGCGCGTCGGCGAAGTGCAGGTCGAGAATGGGATAGTGCGTGCAGGCAAGGATCACCGCATCCAAATCGCTCGGGAGCTGATCGCAAACCGCAGCCACCGCTTCGTGCGCTTCCTGCGTGCCGGCTTTTCCGGCCTCGACGAGCGGCACCAGCGCCGGCTCCGCGACCTCAAATACGCGCGCGTTCGGCACGCGAGACGTGATTGCCCGAGAATACGCTTTCGCACGAACCGTGGCGGTCGTCGCGACGACGCCGACCTTGCGATACCCTTGCCGCTCAATGACCAGCGCCGCCGATTCGATCAGGTCAACGATCGGCGCACTCGACGCCGGCCATCCGAACTGCTGCGCGATTGCGCACGATGTGTTGCAACCCATGACGATCATCGAGACGCCGGCATGATTTAAGAAGTGAATGTTTCGCGCGAGCAGCGAGGCGAGTTCGTTCGGCTCTCGATCGCCGTACGGCACGTGTGCTTGGTCCGCAAAGAAGAGCAGCTCGTGATGCGGCACGCGTTCTTTGAGGCGGCGCACGACGGAGAGGCCGCCCAGCCCGGAATCAAAGACCCCGAGCACTTAGTGCACCACTAACGCTGTTCGCTTTGCGAGCTTCTGCGGGGCGAGCCGGCGTAATCACCGATGCCGTCGGCAATGGCATGCGCAACCTTCTGCAACCAATCAGGCGAGCGCAGCAGGACGCGATCGTCCGGATTCGAGAGAAAGGCCGTTTCAACGAGGACGGCCGGCATCGTTGTGTGATGCACGACGTAGAGACTCTCCTTGACGACGCCGTCGTCCTTTGTGCCGAGATCCTCAGTGACGAGCCGGCGATGAATCGCGTCCGCGAACGCGAGATCTTCCGGCTTGTAGTAGTACGTCGTCGTCCCGTTGGGGCGACTGTTGCCGAAGCTGTTCACGTGAATCGACACGAAGAGCCGCGCCCCGCCGTTGTTCGCAACATCAACGCGCGCCTGAAGTTCATCGCGGTCGGATGCGCCTGGACCGTAGACATCCGAATCGCCGGAACGCGTCATGCGCACCTCCCAACCGCGTAACGTTAGAATCGAACGCAATCGCGACGAGATATCGAGCGTGATCGCCTTCTCGACCAAGCCGCTACTCTGCGCCCCCGTGTCGCTGCCGCCGTGGCCGGGGTCGATCACGATCAGCCGCGGATTCGTTGGAACCGACGATGAGCCGCTGCGTGGACTGAACTGCCATCCGGACGCAGTCGGCACGGGAGCGGGTGCGACTGCAGCCGCTTCACCGATCGTTCCTGAACCGGAACGCGTTGCGATATCCGCCGGAGTGTCCTTCACGGCGATCGAGAGGCCGTTTTGCGAGGGAACGACATCGACTGCTTTCTGTCCAGCTAATGTCAATGCAACCCGAACCGTCGAGTTCGAAAGTTGGTGAACGCGCAACGATGCGACTTGCGGTGACGACGGCGATTCATCGCGCGGTCCACCGCTTAACACCGCCGGATGGACGTCGACGTACCAGCGGTCGTCGAGAAGCCGGTGCCATTCGTAACTCGCATTTCCCTGAACCGTGACATCGATGTTGTACTGGCCGTCCGACGGTTGCGCGTTGACGTCGCTGACGGTTGCGATCGGTGGTTCTGACGGTTGCGGCGATTCTTCACCCGGCGTTACCTCGGGCGCCGGCGTGGTCTGGCGAATCGGCGGCGGCGGCGAGGGCGGTGCAGGATAGCGAAACGGCGGCGGACCGCCGTGCAATGCAATCGAGAAGTCGAGATGCTGCCCGCTCTTGCCGTCGTCGGCGTTCGCATGCGGCGCCAGGAAAACGACCACTTTCGTATCCGGGTCGCGAGTCGTCCCGCCCATCAGCACGTCGAGCTCCGAAATCGCCGAGCCGCGTACTTTGCGCGCACGCTGCAGCGTGCTGCCGAAGCCCGAAAAGTCGTAGATAACGCGCCCGTTCGGCGCGGACATTCGCTTGCCACGCAGCGGAAGCGCCGCATGCATCACAAGCAGCGAACCATCGCGCGTCGATTGGATGTCGGCTACTGCGATCTGCGGTTGGAGCACCATCTGACCGCGATCGTCCTTGGGCTCTAAATACAGTGCGCGCAAGAGCGTTTGCAGCGGCAAGTACGCGTCGTTGTCACGGACGAACGGCGCAAACGGCGCCTGCGCGGAGACGTCTTCCAGATCGTATCGCGGGTCGCCGATCGAGAAGCTGATGATGCGCGGCTCGGGCGTGGTCAGCAAAACGTAGCGCTCGCCTGGATTCCACGCCACCGCAACACCGACCTTTGTAAGGAGCGATTGCAACGCTGGATCGTGTAACGCCACCGCGACGTCGCCCTTTTCCGGAACGACGCGCGTGAAAGTCACTCGCTGATGCTGGAACCAGAACGTGTTTGGCGACTGCGTTGCACGCGGTTGCGCCGGACGCCGTTGCGTTGCGCGCGGTGGCGCTACATGCGACTGAGGCAGATGCGACTGAGCCGCCCGTGCGAGCGACGGAGCGCACACGGCGAGTAGCGCCGCGGCAAACGCCGCGCTACCAGTCTGAACGGCGCAGCGGCTCATCGAGCGCAAGATGTCCTCCGGGCAGCGCGTCGACGCGCTGGCCATCAATACGAATCGCAACAGCGTTGATTCCCGGCAGTCCCGTCAACGTCCAAACGAGCGATTTGAATTCACCGGATTCTCCAAGACTGCCGCCGACCGCTGAACCGACCGCAGCGGAGAGGTCGACGACTGCTGTTGTACCGTCAACGACCACGGAGCGCACCTGCGTTCCCGTTGGGAAGCGAATCGCGTCGATCGTGCTCGACGGGCCGGCGACCGCCTGCACAGCCGCGTAAAGCGCCGCATTATGTAAGTGCTCGCTCGCCGATTCGCCTCGTGCCTGCGGACGCATTGTAATCGGCCACGGAACTTCCGTTGTTCCGTCGATCTTCGTGTAGTAGACGGTGATTTGTTCGCCGATCGCGCTTCGGTTGCGTTGCTGCACGACAAACCATGCGAGGATTGCAGCAAGGACGAAAAGTACCAGTAAAAAGAGAGCCCGTGAAAGTTTCACGGGCCTCTATCTTCGCGCCGGCTGCAGAGGCGCCCCCCGCGTCGCTAAGATTGCAATTGTCGCAAGTCCGAAACCAACGCCGGCGGATGCAAACACCAGACGATATCCTTCCAACGAGCCGCCGGTGCGCGCCAAAATCCAGCCGCCGAAGAGCGGCGCGAGAACGGACGGAAGGTTCGACGCGATTCCCCAAAGGCCAAGATCGCGCGCAACATCGCGCATTTGAGGAACGCTTTCAAGTCCCAGCGCCCATCCTGTCGAAAGCGCGCCGCCGAAACCGATTCCGAAGAGTCCGCCGAATGCCAGGATCCAACTCTCCGACGGAACGAGTGCAAAACCAAATCCGGCGATCGCCATCGGCACGCACGATAGCGCGGCGACAAGTTTGCGCGGTGCACGGTCCGAGATGATGCCGAGCCAAACGCTGGAAAGCAAAGCGCCGAAGACTGAGCATCCGGCAACCAACCCCGTTCCGCCCGACGGATTCGCATTGTGCAGCACATCGCGAAAGAAATATAAGACGAACGTCGTCAGGATCGTCAGCCCGAAGACAACGCAGCCGCGCGCAATGAAGACGAGAATGAAATCGTGCCAATCCTTGACGCGCGCCAGCGCCTCTTCATCACTAACGGGCTGTTCGTCGAGCCAGAGCAGCGTTAAAACGCCGGCGCCGATCAGGATGCCGATCGCGAGAAACGCAATCTGCGGGCTCGTCGTTCCGGCGATTGCCAGTCCAATAATCGTTCCGATCAACGCGGCGGCGCCGCGCACGCCGGACACCAAACCCCACGATTGACGCGGAACGACGTCCGGAATCACCGCTTGATACGCAGCGATGCTCACGTTGAACGCCATCGTCGAGATGACGAGCAAGACAATGAACGTCGTCATCGAGTGCGTTAAGCCGCACAGACAGAGCGCCGGCGCATCGACGAGCGCGCCCGCGAGAATCAAACCCCGCCGGTCGACGCCCCGACGCCGCAGCCAATCCGAGAATGCGCCGGCCACCGCCGGAACGACCATTGCTGCGAGCGCGACGATGCTGGCGATGATCGCCAAATCCCGCCGGTAATTAAGCGGCGAAAGCTGCAAGAGTTTTGCCGGCACGGCGATCGCCATCACCGCCGCATCTTGCAGCGAAAGCGGGACCCAGAAGAGATTGATCAGCGTCGCTCTCCGCAGACGGAAAGCGCGCCGCGGACTCAACACGCCGCGGGCTCTTTGCCCGTCAGGTGTCCTCGCCGATCCTGAATCAAGGTGCGTTCGCGCCAAGTGACGCGCCGGCCGAAGAAACTCGCGAACCAAATTCCAAATGCAAGCGCGTCGCGGACCGGGATTAGCCAAAGCGGATCGTTTTTACTAACGCCGAGCGTTTCGTACGCGACTTTTTGCAACGCTGCCCGCGCGGCGAGTGCGGCGGCAGCCAGTGTCATTCCGCGCCGCCGGTTGCCCCCGAGAAGCAGATACAGCAGCGCTAATATAAAGGGAAAGGTGATGCCGGACAATGCGTAACCCGCCGGCTGCACCGCGGCGATCGTGCGCGCCCACCGCAACTCGTGCTGCAAGAGCGCGTTTAAGCTCGGCTCCGTTACGAAGTTCTCGACGATGTAACGCGAGAGATGGATGTCGTAGCCGGAAGAGCGCGTTAACTGGCCGAGTGCATAGTCGTCTGCCAGATGCGGCATCAATGCGGCGAAACCACCCGCCTCGTCCAAGATGCTGCGCCGCACCGCGATCGTCGCGCCGAGCGCGAATCCGACGTCTTGGAACGCAGCCGCAACCAAAGCCGAGGGTGCGAAATATGCGTTGATGTACATCGCGCCCAATGCGGACGCGAGTCCGTTTGCGGCACGGGCACGATAG
>JAFARW010000149.1 GCA_019245275.1 Vulcanimicrobiota bacterium | reverse complement strand
ATCGGCAGCGTCACGCTGCGATGCTTGCTCGATACCGGTAACTCCGGACTCTCCGTCAGCTTGGAGGTTGCCGACCTGCAGCACTTCCCTGTCGTCGGTGAGTATGAGGTGCGCGGCCTAGGACGTTATGCAACTGAAGTCGTGCGCGCCGGACCATTGACCGTTGGCGGCGTACAGTTTCCGACCGCGAATTATGTCGTGCTGCACGATATCCATCGCTTCCGCTACGATGCAATTCTCGGTGCAGATGTGCTTGCCCACGCGACGGTTGCGATCGACTACGGCGAACGAACGGTCCAGTTCAACGCGGAACCGACCAGTCAGCCGGCGTCGGTCGTGCCGCTCTACTTCTTCAATTTCGTGCCGGTCGTTCCAGTGCGACTCGGCAGCACGCCCGCGGCGCTCGCGATCGACACCGGCGACGAGTCGACGATCAATCTCTCATACGATTACTACAGCCAACACCCGGATCTGTTTTCGGCAACCGCCACGCAGACGGTCAGCGGCGTCGGCGGCAGCGGTGAAGAGCTGATCGGCGAGATCGCGCAGGTCCAAGTCGGAGATTTCCGCGTTGAATCGCTGCAGATCGGGGCGACCAAGTCCCTGCATGCGACTGCACAGGGTCACCTCGGCGGGGGCTTTCTCTCGCACTTCCGCGTCATCTTAGAATATGCACGCGAGCGTTTAGGGCTAATGCCGCGCGCCGGCGACACCGCGGTTAAGTCGAAGTAGCCTTTCCGACGATCGGCTCTTCACTAACGACTTCACCGAAGAGAATCGGATAAAGCAGCCCCGCCAGACCACCTCCGATCAACGGCGCAATCCAGAACAGCCACAGTTGCGAGAGCTCCATCGCCCCGGCAAAAATTGCAGGTCCCGTGCTGCGCGCCGGATTCACGGACGTATTGTCAACCGGAATCGCAACGAGATGGATCAACGTCAAAGCGAGGCCAATCGCCAAGCCCGCAAATCCGACCGGAGCTCGCCGGTCTGTCGCGCCGAGGATCACCATCAGAAAACCGAATGTCAGCACGATTTCAATCAGCGCGGCGGACCCAAGCCCGTAACCGCCGGGCGAAAGCGGGCCGTATCCGTTGCTGGCAAATTGTCCGGCCACGAATCCCGGCTTGCCGTTCGCAATTGCAAACAGCACGGCCGCTGCAATGATCGCGCCGATCACTTGCGCGATCATGTACGGGATAACATCGCGGCCGGGGAAACGCTTTGCGAGCCACAACCCAAATGTCACCGCCGGGTTGATATGACACCCCGATATCGGCCCGATCGTGTACGCCATCGTTAACAACGTCAGCCCGAAGGCTAACGCAACGCCGGCAAATCCGATGCCTGTTTTCGGAAACGCGGCGGCAAGCACCGCGCTACCGCACCCGCCCAGAACAAGCCAGAACGTCCCCAAGAGTTCCGCCGAAGCACGCCTCATCAAGCTCATGCCCGGAGCCTTCTCCTATGGAGCAAGGCGACCATGCGCCACGAATATCTAGGTATGACTGAACTAGCCGAGCGCGCGTGCGTTCCGTGTCGAGGCGGCGTGCCTCCCTTGGCGGGCGATCAAATTGATGCGCTGCTCAAGAAGCTTCCAGCGGGATGGCGCTCCGTCGACGAACACCATCTCGAGAAAACATTCGAGTTCAAAAACTTCCGCCAAGCGCTTGCTTTTACAAATGAAGCCGGCACGATCGCCGAGGAGCAGCGCCATCACCCCGACATCTACTTGAGCTGGGGCAAGGTTCGGCTCGACATTTGGACTCACAAGATCGACGGCCTGACCGAGAGCGATTTCATCCTCGCCGCCAAATGCGACGTCGCCTACCGTTCGATGAAAAACGAATGAGAACGCCTTATCGGCATGAAGCGCCCCCGTGCGAAGCTAAATAATCATCATGAGGCGCAACTATATTTGGCTTGTCGCGGCTGTCTTTGGAATCGGCACGGCAGCGTGTTCGTCGTCGACGACCGGCGGCACACCAACACCGTCGTCGTCATGCCTGGCGGAAGTCGGCGCGAGTAGCGCGCTTGTTTTTCCGGCGAACAGCGCCGTCGGAGTTCCTGACAACGTCGGACAAGTAATTATCGGAACCACGACAACACTGCCGGCAGGCTGGCAGATTGTGCTGACCGGGGGCGGCTTCCTCATTACAAGCGCCGGCAGTCTGACGCCGGCGCCAAATCCGCTGCCCACCCCTAACACGATTCCGCCGTTTCCGAACCCCATCTATCAAAGCGGCGCGTTCAGCACATTGCCTGCAGCAACGACTTTTCAAGTCAGCGTCAACAATACCGGGTCGACCTGCATCCCAACGGTCGTCGGCGTCTTTACGACGCAGTAGCAAAGATTCGAAAACAGCAGTGTCAACCAGAGCGATGAGAGCAACACTCGTCGCTCTTTTGTTTTTCGTTCCGCTGATCGCGGCAACGCCGCCGCCACACGATCAGTCCGACCTTTGCACGATCGTGGCCGTCGAAACGATCGATAGCGTCGACTCGGCAAAGGCCCATCCGGGTGATTTCTTCCGATTCAAAACGATCAACGCGGTCACCGACCGAACGCGAATCATCATCCCGCCGCATACCCTCGGTTGGGGAATCGTTTCGATTGCATCACCTGCAGGGAGAGGCGGGCGCGCCGGTACGCTTGTCATGGAGCCGCGCTACTTGCTCTTACCGGGCGGCAAGAAACTCGGCGTCGTGCTCGACCATAAGCCAGGTGATCTCGCCCAATCCGGCGCGTCGAACGCTTTGCCCGGGTATCTTGGCGCAATTCCAGTCCCCGGATTTGGAGCCGCTATCGGCGCCTTCAATTATTTTCACCATGGCAAGAACATCACGGTTCCAAAGGGCACGCTCTTCGCAATTTTCCCGAGTGACGATCCGAAAACGGCACGTTGCCAAAACGAAGATGGGTAAGAGCGACTCGTGGAACAACGCGCCCCGACGCGCGCAGAGCGTTATCGGGAGATCATCGGCGCCTTTGGAAAGCACGGCCTTGCCGCGGCCGGCGCGCTGCGCCTGCCGTCGGGCGACCGCGCGCACACACAAGCCGAACAAGCACGTCTAGTCTGCGAAGAACTTGGCCCGACGTTCATCAAGTTCGGCCAGATTCTCTCGACCCGTGGCGAGCTGCCGCCCGAATACCGTGAGGAGCTTGCCAAACTTCAAGATGCGATGCCACCCGTCGATACGTCCGCCATCGAGGCAGACATCGAATCCGAATTGGGCGCGCCGCCACAGCAGCTGTTTGCATTCTTCGATCCCGTTCCGCTGGCGTCGGCTTCTATTGGACAAGCGCATTTTGCGAAGCTCCACGACGGCCGCGAGGTCGTCGTCAAAGTGCGCAAGCCGGGCGTACGCGCGATCGTCGAACGAGATCTCGAGATCTTGGCCCAGCTCGCCGAGTCGTCGGAGAAGTACTTTCCGGATCTCGCCGATTACGATATGCCGGGCATCGTCGCGGAGTTTGGCGACACCCTGCGCGCCGAGCTCGACTACACGCGAGAGGCGCGCAATATTCGCCTCTTCCGCTCATTTTTCGAAGACGACGCCGGCTTTCGTCTTCCGGAGGTCATTGCAGATCTCTCCACTGCCCACGTTTTAACGCTGACCCGCATCGACGGGATGCGCGCCACCGAAACCGGTTCACTCACGAAAACTCGACGCGAATCAGCCGCAGAGCGTATCGCGCGATTCGTCCTGGAACCCGCACTGCTGCACGGCATCTTCCATGCCGACCCACATCCTGGCAACCTTTTGATCTTCGAGGACGGCACAATCGGCGCCATCGACTTCGGAATGGTCGGTACGCTCAGCGATGAGAACCGGCGACGCATCGCCGACATCTTGATCGCGATGCAGCGCCACGACGTCGAGCGGATCACCGATCGTTTGATGCAGATCGCACCCCCCGCAGGGCCGATCGACCGCATGGCGTTTACCAACGAACTCCGGCGGCTGCTGGACCGCTATCTCAGCGCATCGTTAGCGCGAATCGAAATCGCGCCCGCGCTCAGCGATATGCTCGATTTGATTCGCACCTATGGGCTACGCCCGCCAAGCTCGCTGACAATATTCTTTAAGACGGTCGCGATGAGCGAATCGATCGTCAGTGACGTCGCGCCCGAACGAACCCTGGCCGACTTTTTGAGCCCGATTTCCGAGCGGGCCGCTCTCGCCAGACTTTCGCCCGGCGAGTGGTTCGAACGCGCGCGGCTCTCCGCGCTAGATACGGCCGAATTGAGCATCGATCTGCCGCGACGAGCCGACCGCGTTCTCGCCGATATCGAGCGCGGCAACCTCCACGTTTGGGCAAAGGTGGAAGATCTGCAACCGGCTATGCGCACGATCGAGCGCGTCGTCGAGCGAGCGAACGCAACGATGATCGCGGCGGCTTGCATCGTTGGAATCAGCGTTCTTTTTGTGGTTTACCGTCCGACCGGCTGGCGCGCGGCCATTCCCTGGATTTTTTGGATCGCGCTGATCATTGCCGGAATCGTTGTCTTTCGCACTGCGTGGGCGAATTTGAAACGACGCAAATCTCTTTAGATAAGGAGTTCTACGATGGCCCTCGAGCGTAATGCATCTGCCGTGTGGACCGGCGACCTTCGCGGCGGCAATGGCCGCTTCACGATGTCGAGCGGCACATTAACGGATACGCCTTACAGCTTTGCTACCCGGTTCGAAAATGCACCCGGAACCAACCCGGAGGAACTTATTGCCGCAGCTCATGCCAGCTGTTACAGTATGGCGCTGGCGGCTGCGCTAGGCGGGCGCGGGTTTCAACCGCAGGAAGTGTGCACGGATGCAACATGTGTTGTCGAGCCGCAATCTGGCGGTGGATTCAAAATTACGCGAATGCGATTGAACACACATGCGAGCGTTCCGGGGCTTGCGAATGATCAGTTCCAGGAGATTGCCAAAGCCGCCGAAGCGGCTTGCCCCGTTTCAAATGCGCTGCGCGGCGGGGTCAATATCGAGCTAACCGCAGCCCTCGCCTGATCATTCGTCGGCGCGGGCCGGCATTTGATAAGGATTTAGGACTTTTTCACTACTTGGCGCTACAATCGGCGGGACCGCGTCTCTTAATTAATTAGTTGACAGGTCGAACGGGGCGCGGTATAGTGACTCTTAAAGAATTAGTTGTAGCCGTTGCTGACGATTGGAGAGCGAGCAAGCGTGAGAGCACCCATCTTTCTCTTGATAATGGCGTTTTTAGCCGCGCCCGCGCTCGCCGACGAGGCGACGTTATCGATGAAGATCCCGCACGTGGCACAGGCACCGGCTCTCGATGGAACCCTCGCCTCGCCGATCTGGCAGCAAGGCGTCAAGGTACTGCTCGGATACGACCGGCAAACGCGCGGGGCAAGTCAAGAAGCGACGACCGCCTACCTTTTAACTGACGGCAAGAATTTGTATGTGGGCTTCGACGCGGTCCAAACGCGAACGGCGATCCTGACCTCGCAGCACACGAACATGAACGGCGTCGATACGGATGACGAGGTAAAGGTCAGTCTTTGGCCCGCCGGCACGCACGGCGTCAACTACCAGTTCATCTCGACGCCCATCGGCACGCGCTACCAATATTCGTCCGAGAACCTGACGTACGAGCCGACGTGGGACGCCGTAGCACATATCGGCAACCACGAGTGGACGGTTACGATGCGTATTCCGCTGCGCGCAATGCGCGGCGCGCGGCGCGACACATGGCTGGTTAACCTGACCCGCTGGGAGCCAACGACTCAATCACTCTACGTCTGGAGCGGCGGTCCAAACTTTTCCGGAACTGCCGACACGAATTACGCGCGGCCGATGCTTGACATGCCGGCCGCACTGCGTCCCCAACCGCGAATCGGCGTTTACGGACTTGGCTCGTTAGCGTCGGGGCTCGCGGGCGGCAGCACATCGCGTATGGGCGTCGATCTCTCGGTTCCGATCACATCCGGAACCTCGTTCGTAGCTGCGCTGCATCCGGATTTTTCAAACGCCGAGCAAGATCAGGCGACGATCGCCCCAACCGCGCTGCGCAGGTTCCTCAACGAAACGCGTCCGTTTTTCACGCAGGGCGCCACTTATTACAACAACTTTGAATGCGACGCGTGCCCAAATGAGCAGTCGCTCTACACACCGGCGATTCCAACGCCGCGCGACGGCTATGCAATCGAAGGCAAGGAAGGCCCATGGACGTTCGCCGGCTTTGATGCGGTGGGCGCGGGCCGCAATGATACGGCGCAATCCGTCATCTACACGACACGTCCGCGCAATCTGTATGTCTCCGCACAGCGTGTCGCCGTCGACATGCCGGGACTGAAAGACGATACGCTGCAGCTGGCTGCAAAATGGGACGATCTGCAGCATAAGTTCATGTATCTCGATTATGGAACCGAGAATGGAACCAACGTTACCGATCCCTCAAAGGCGAAGTTTGCGGAGTTCGGCGGCGGATTCTATGGGCCGCATTCTTTTACGGGCGGCGGCATCCGTCGCATCGGCGCACAGTACAATCCGGTTGACGGCTTCGTCTCCAACAACGACATCGCGGGTTACGGCTTGTTCAGCCAGCACACGTGGACCCCGAATGCCGGCAAGTTCCGTTCGATTCAGGCGAGTGTCTTCGTCGACAACTACCATTCATCGAAGGGTCTACTCGGGCAGGCCGATTACAACGCGCAAATCGACGTCGTGACGCGATCGCTTTGGGAGTTCATTTCCAATTCCGGTTCGAGCTACTTGCTGGTCAACGGCGCGGTCGTTCCGGTAACGCAAGAAGCGCAGCGGTTGATCTATCACAGCGGTACCGCCACGCCGACTCAAATTCAATATTTCACGGGCCGCTACGGTGCGGGACGCCTCGATTCATGGTTCCGATCGACGACGTTTAAAGTCGGCGAACGTGGCTTGCTGAGTTTGGAAGCGGACGATACGCGTCAATACCTCGACCATCCGCTGCCGAACGGCTCGAGCACGAACGTTCAGTGGCTTGAGCGCGCGAGCTTTGCCTACGACTTCGACCGCAATACGTCGCTCGTGTTCGGCGTGCGGCGCTACTTCGGACCGCCGCCGATTCCTAACAACGGCGCGAGCACGTGCTTCGTACCGAACGCGAGCGATCCAAATGCGCTCGGCTTCTGCCCGAACGTCTCTCTGGCGTTCTACAAGCGCATGCCGCATGACGAGCTTTACGTGATCTACGGCAACGCGAGCACAAACACGACCGTGCCGCAGTTTCTGATCAAGTACATCCACTACTTCGGCGCCGAAAAAGGCATCTAGCGGCCGACGACGTCGTACG
>JAFARW010000115.1 GCA_019245275.1 Vulcanimicrobiota bacterium | reverse complement strand
CGCTTAGCGTGCGCGCCTTCCGCGCGTAGTCAAAGACGCTCCTTGAGCGCACCGAGGCGCTCGGAGAGACGGTCGATCGTAGCGAGTTGCGCATCACTCATAGCGGCGCTCGTCTTTCTTTCGTGCCGCGCATGACCCCTTGAGTATCCGCGCCAAGCGCGTGAAAGATGGGAGCCCG
The DNA here is from genome assembly GCA_019245275.1 of Vulcanimicrobiota bacterium. Taxonomy (GTDB): domain Bacteria; phylum Vulcanimicrobiota; class Vulcanimicrobiia; order Vulcanimicrobiales; family Vulcanimicrobiaceae; genus JAFARW01. The sequence continues at coordinate 16,709 of JAFARW010000115.1, read as the reverse complement.
CAGGAGGTGTCAATGGATCAACTGAGCGTTCCACTTCAGCGTTTTCCGCAATTCGAATTCCAATCGGCAGCGTTTGGCGATCCGGGCTCAGATGCGATGAACAGCGCATCGTCATCACCGCCCTTGTGGAATTCGGATGCGCTTTCGCCGCTTTCTATGCAGTCGGCCAGCGGAATCCAATCCGCAAATCCAAGTCCGCTTGGATCCTTCGGTTCAATGCCTGGATTCGGCGGCATCGGATCGCTCGTGCAGCAGCTTGTCGGCTTGCTTCAAAATCTGCTGCAGATGCTCACCGGCGGCAACCTCTCGCAAACGAGTTCGGCTAATCCCAGTACCGCGAACCCGGAAGAGTATTTCAATCAGGCTGCCGGCAATTCGCTCGGCGATCCACACCTCTCGTTTAACGGTCTTGACGGTAATAACCATTTGGAGTCGTCGCGCTTCGATAGCATGACCGATCATCCTAATCTGCTCGACTCGAATTCGTTTCCCGGCGGCTACCAGCTGTCAACGAAGGTCGGCGCGCCGCTCTCGAACGGCGCAACGTTCAACCAGAGCGCAACGATTGCGACGAACTTTGGCCGCACGAGCGTGACAATGAACGGCGATGGAAGCGTCGCGATCTCACGCTGCGGGCAGCAAGTGGCGATCCAAAATGGTCAGACGGTCGACCTTGGCCATGGAGAAAACGTGACCCAGAACAACGATGGGTCGTTGACGGTCGTCAACACAAATTCGCAAGGCGGACGCATCGCAACGACCCTCAAGCCGAATTCCGGCGGCGGTGTCGATGTGACCGCAGATGCGAACGGAGTCAATCTCGGCGGTGACCTGGTTACCGAAGCCGAGAACAGTCCGCGACCGCGCTTCTGGTTCGGCCCGGCTATTCAGTAGACGGCGCGCCTAGGCGGCGGCGCCGTGGCACTTCTTATACTTCTTGCCTGATCCGCACGGACAAAGTTGGTTACGGCCGACCTTCGTTTCGACGCGCACCGGTTTGCGCGGTTCGCCGCCATCGACATTCGTGTGCATGACGCGCTGTTTAGCCGGCATTGGTCCCAGCAATTGTTCTGCGGCAGCGGGATCGATGCGCGGCATGGTCTGTGCGGGCTCGGCCGTCAATTCTCCCGAGGGAATCGGCTCGAACATCGGCTGCGGCGGCGCCCCTTCCGGCGCTCCATGCTCGATGACGACATGGAACACGCCTTTGATCGCTTCGTCGGCAATGTTGTTCTTGAGATCTTCGAAGATCTCGTAAGCTTCTTTTTCATACTCGACGCGGGGATCTTTTTGTCCGTAGCCGCGCAAACCGATACCCGTCTTCAGCGCGTCCATCACGTGCAAATGGTCGACCCACATACGGTCGATGATCGGTAGCATCAGGTAGCGTGACTCGACGACCCGCATAATCTCGGGTGTGATCTCCTGCTCTTTGGCTTCGTACGCCTCGATGGCCGCATCGCGCAAGCGCTTGCGGATCTCTTCGCGGTCGAGTTTTTCGAGCGTTTGAACGTCGAACTTTTGCTTTACCGGGAAAATTAAATCGAGTTCCTTGAGGATTTCCGGCAGATCCCACTCGCTCTGATGCATGTTCTCGCCGGCGTATTGGTCGACGACCTCGTCCACCTTCGCCTCGAGCGTCTGCAGCATGAACGTTCGAGAATCGAAGTTGCCTTCCAAGATCGCGCGGCGGTCGCCATAGATGACCTCGCGCTGCTTGTTCATGACATCGTCGTATTCAAGCACGTACTTGCGCGCTTCGTAGTTATGGTTCTCGACCTTGCGTTGCGCACGTTCCAGCGACTTCGTGACCAGCGCCGCTTCGATCGGCGTCTCGTCACTGAAGCCGACGCGATCCATGATGTTGCTCATGCGCTCGCCGAAGAGCCGCATCAGCTCATCTTCAAATGAAACGTAGAAACGCGTGCTGCCGGGATCGCCTTGCCGTCCGGAGCGTCCGCGAAGTTGGTTATCGATCCGCCGCGATTCGTGGCGTTCCGTGCCGATGATGTGCAGGCCGCCCATTTGCGGAATGCCCTCACCGAGCTTGATGTCAACGCCGCGGCCGGCCATGTTCGTCGCGATCGTGACGGTGCCGTACTGCCCCGCGTCTTTGATGATCTCGGCTTCTTGTTCGTGGTACTTTGCGTTTAAAACGTTGCACTCGACGCCTCGACGACGCAGTTTCGAAGCGAGCAACTCGGATTTCTCGATCGATCGCGTGCCGACGAGGAGCGGCCGGCCCTTCTGGTGCTCGGCGATAATCTCATCGATGATCGCGTTGAACTTCGCGTCTTCCGTTTTGTAGACGATATCGGAATTATCCGTGCGAATCATCGGGCGATTTGTCGGTATCACGATCACATCGAGCCCGTAAATATCGCGAAACTCGCGCTCTTCGGTCTTTGCAGTACCCGTCATGCCCGCCAACTTGTCGTAAAGGCGGAAGTAGTTTTGGAAGGTGATCGTCGCGAGCGTCTGATCTTCGCTGCGAACTTTGATCCCTTCTTTGGCCTCAATTGCCTGGTGGATGCCGTCGGAGTAGCGGCGTCCGTACATCAGCCGTCCGGTGAACTCATCGACGATGATGACCTCGCCGTCTTTGACGATGTACTGCTGATCCTTATGAAAGAGGTTCCACGCTTTGAGCGCCGCGTTCAGCTGGTGCGTCAGTTCGAGGTTGCGCTGGTCGTAGAGATTGGTAACGCCGAGCATCTGTTCGACTTTGGCAACGCCGGCTTCGGTGATCGGAACGGCGTGCGCTTTCTCATCGACGGTATAATCTTCGTCCTTCTTCAAGCGCGGGATGATCTGCGCAAACTTGTGGTAGAGCTCGGTCGCTTCTTGGCCTTGGCCGCTAATGATCAGCGGGGTGCGCGCCTCGTCGATCAGGATCGAATCGACTTCGTCGACGATCGCATACGATAGATCGCGCTGCACCATGTCTTCGAGCTGCCACGCCATGTTGTCGCGCAGGTAGTCGAAGCCGACTTCATTGTTCGTGACGTATGTGATGTCGCAGTTGTACGCCGCACGCCGCTCCGCGCTGTCCAATCCGTGTTGGATCACGCCGACCGTTAAACCTAAGAAGCGATAGATCGGCCCCATCCACTCGGCATCGCGACGGGCCAAATAATCGTTGACGGTCACGATGTGCACGCCCTTGCCCAGCAATGCGTTCGTGTAGGCAGCGAGAGTTGCGACCAGCGTCTTGCCCTCGCCGGTTTTCATCTCGGCGACCTTGCCTTCGTGCAGAACTTGACCGCCGATCAACTGCACGTCGAAATGACGCATAGCGACCGTGCGCTTTGCTGCTTCACGGCAGACGGCAAATGCTTCGGGCAGGATCGCGTCGATCGATTCGCCCTCTTCTAGCCGTCGCCGGAACTCAGCGGTCTTCGCGAGCAGCGCTTCATCGGAAAGCACTTCGATTTGCGGCTCGAGCGCATTGATGCGGTCGGCCGTGCGCCGATAGCGCACGACTTCGCGCTCGTTGCTGTCAAAAAGCGTTTTGAGTAGGGGCATACGGTGTTGTAATAACGTTCGGCGGGCAGTGCGGTTGCACTCCCGCGCTTTTCTACGGCGAGAAGGCCAGACCGATCACGTTGCCGGGCGGGGTGATGACGGCGGATGGCGCGATGTTCAAGTTTCCGCTCGTAGCGGGCGGAAAGACCAAGATCTTGCCGTTGCCGTTGCAGACGTAGATGCGATTCGCGGAATCGACTTTAACGTCGGTCGGATTGCTCAGCTGGGTCAGATTTCCACCAATCGTCATCATCGGCGGAACATTGCCGTTCTTGCTCGTAACGACGCTCGCGGCGAAGATGAGTATCTTGGACGTCGCAACATCCGTAACATAGATGTTGCCCGCAGGATCAAGACTGAGACCCGTCGGCGTATTGAGCGTCGTCATTGGGCCGCCGATCGTGATCAGGGGCGCAACGTTTCCTGAGGAGTTGGGCGAAAAGATGCCGATCGTTCCGGCGCCTGCATTTGCAGCGTACACTCGGGCGCTTGGATCGACCGCAAGTCCCACCGGACCATTGAGCCCGGTGAGCGTTCCCGAAATTGCTCCCGGCGCGGTGTTGCCGGTTGAGCCCGGCGGAAAGATCAGAATCGAGCTAGTGAAAAACGGCGGATTGCTGACGTTTGCCAAGTAGATGTTCCCGGCTAAATCGACCGCGATTCCGCGCGCCGAGCCGATCGTTGTCGCGCTGCCGCTGATCGCGGCAACCGGAAGCACATTGCCCGTCGCCTGAGATGCGTAAACGGTAATCGAGCCGATCGTCGTGCCGGCATTGTAGTTGCTGACGTAGAGGCGCTTGCTCGGATCGAACGTGTCGTATTGCGGACCGTTGAGCTGCGTGCTGCTTCCGCCGATTTGGTTAATGGGCGCTGTCCCCGAATTCGGATTTGGCGGATAGATGGAGATCGCGTTCTGCGTGCTGTTCGTCACGTAGAGCGAGAGTGTATTAAAGTTGGGGCCAATGCTGATCGCAGCCGTCGACGAGCTGCAGCTCGCAAGAGCAACGCCTGCAAGCAGACCTAAGGGCAAAGCGACGAAGCGACGCAGCATACCTACTCCTACTTCAAGGGAACGTTCGGCCGTCGTTTTTTGGTCCAGCGGGCACTTTCCTGGCCGCCTTCAACCAAACGGCTAGATTCGGACGCCATGCGTGACGACTGCGTAAGTGAGCAATGCGAGCGCCACGAGCACGACAACTGCGACGATGACGCGCACCGCGATGCGCCGCCGATATGCCGGCCGACTGGATTCCGTATCGATGATCAGACGCGGCACGGGGCGCTAAACGGCTCGCCGCGCCGGATGGTTCATCTCTTCTAGTGAGGCTCTCTTCAGAAGCTCGCTCACGGTCACGAACTCATACCCGCTCTTTCGAAAGCGTTCAACAACCTCCGGAAGTATGGCGATCGTTGCCAAGTTTCCGCTATGCAACAAGATGATCTCGGGGGCGGTTGCGTGAGCTTCAATGTGCGATGCTAAGGCCTGAGGTCCGATCGCGCGCCAATCACCCGGATCATCGTTCCAAAGAACCGTATCGTATCCCAAACGCTGAGCCGTTTGCAAGGTCGCTTCGGTGTAGCGCCCGTGCGGCGGACGGAAGAGCAACCCAATGCCCGGATCGCCGACAAATGACCGCAAGACGTCGCGCCCTTTAGTCAGCTGCGCGCCGACATCGCTGGACGAGAGTTGATCCAAATTCGGATGCGAGTACGTGTGGTTGCCGATCTCGTTCCCGAATCGTTCGATCCGCTTCGTCAGCTCCGGAAAATCGATCGCGTCACGCCCGATCAAAAAAAACGTCGCGGGGATATGCAGATCGTGTAACCGTGCCAGTAAGAGCGGCGTCGTTACGGGATACGGTCCGTCATCGAAGGTGAGCGCAATCAACCGCGGCCGGTGCGAACGGTCGCCGGAGTAGCGATCGTGCAAGAGCCGGTCGATGCGCGCATCGAGCGCAGTCGAGACGGTTCGATGCACGTCCATCGTCGGCGTAATGATTGCCGGCGTTGGCGGTGTGCTGGAATGAAGGAAGAGCCGGTAGGCGATCGCCCCGGCGATAACTACGATAACGGCCGCCGCCAACCAGCGGGCCCGATTCATTTCAAAGAAGCTTCAGGCGCGGATGTGTTGATGTCGCGTCCGACGATGATCGTGACGTCGCTAGAGGGCGCCGCCGTCGTCGGCTCGGTGACAATCGGAACGTTCGCAAATACGACCGGCAGCGAAGAGCGGACCTTGGCGCCCGCCAGCATCTGCGTCGTATGGTCGTGGATTTCGCTCGTGTAAGCGGCCGGCGCATTGCCAACGGCCGAAATCACGAAACCCTTCCCGCGCAGCATATCGGCGATTTTACGCGCCTCTCCCGCGATGCCGGTTCCGTTCATGACGGCAACGCGCACCGACGACGGCAGCAGCGCGACGAGTTGCTTGCTCGCGGTAGATGGCGACGGGGTGGGCCCAAGCAACATGGCGGTGACGAGCTTCTTCTTCGCGCTATCGTCCGGGATCAGCACATTTCCGGCGGTCAGCGTGTCCTTTGTGTCGACATATGGCACCTGAGCCGTTTTCATTGTCTTCGGATCCAGATTGAAGAACGCCGCGGCTAAGGCAATCAACTCCGTGCTGCTCAGATTCGTATCGACGTTGCGCTGGAAGACGCCGATCAAAGTGCCGGCATGCGCGAGATCGTTGAGTTTGTTGTTCTTCAGTTTGTTGACGACAATTCGCAAGACTTGCTGCTGGCGCGTGATCCGGCATGGATCGCCGCAGGCATCATGCCGAAAACGCGCATACGACACGGCCTGCTCGCCGTTCATGTGATGAACGCCGGGAGAGAAATGAATGTGCAGATGGCCCCAAGTGTCGTCGTAGTCCATTTGCTCTTTGACCGGCACATCGATGCCGCCGATCGCATTGACGAGCGACTTCGTCGCGTTGATGCGCAGAACGACGTAGCGATCGAATCCCGGAACGCCGAGGAACTTACCGATGACGGTCTCTGCCTCCGGCACGCCGCCTTCCGAGAGGGCTTCGTTGATCTTCGCTTCGTTACCATTCGGCAGAATGACGTCCATGTCGCGCGGAACGGAAAGCTCGTTGAGGCGGTGGTTGACAAGATCGAGCGAGTAAACCTGAATGACGTCGCTGCGCGACAACTTTGACGTCTCGTAATCTTGCGGGCTGTAATCGTAATCTTTGCCCATCAGCAAGATCAGGATGCGATCTTTGCCAAAGAGCTGACGCGGATCGGGTGCAACTGCCTGCGTTAGCGCCGCAAGGAAATTCTCGTGCCGCGCGACGGAAACGCCGTAGATTGCCGCGCCGGCTGCTATCGCCACCACCACGAGCGCGAGCGCGATCGTGCGCCAGATCGAGATCTTGCGCGGCTCCGCCGGGGCCATGTGCTTGCCCAACCCTCTAACTCTCCTGAAGTCCCCTGAGTGTGGCCTGTGTACGCGGCTGCTGCATTGCCCTGCCGACATAGTCGAATGGGCCCGACCACTCCAGCCGCACGTCGGCAAATCCACCAATGGCGCACGCGCCTGAGAAGTAGATGCCTCCGTCCACGCCGGGTGCTTCGCCCATCGAGCGCCCGAACCACGCGCTCGGCCGGCCGATCTGCCGGCGAATTGCGTCCGTTCGCCGCAGCCGCCGCTCTTCTTCGACCAGCACGCGCGTTACGCGTCCCACTCGCCGGTTTCGCGCACGCTGTGAGGCATGCCGCTGCGCCTCGCGCAATCGTATCAGCCGCCGGCGTTTGATCTTCGCCGGAACTTGATGCGCGAGCTCCGCCGCCGGTGTGGCGTCCTCGCGCGAATATTCGAAGAATCCAGCGCGATCGAGTTCTGCGCGTTCGATCCAAGCGGCAAGGTGGTCGACATGTTCCTGCGTCTCGCCGGGGAAGCCGACGATGAACGTGCTGCGCACCGTCAGGTCGGAAATACGCGCGCGAAGATCTTGGATGATCTCCAAGTAGCGATCCCCGTTTGAGGGGCGCAGCATCTTGCGCAAGATCTCCGGGTGCGTATGCTGCAGCGGCATGTCGACATACTTGCACACCTTCGGCAAACTCGCAATCGCGTCGACGAGCTCAGCATCAACCGTCGCAGGGTAGAGGTAGAGCAAACGAATCCACTGGAGTTGCTCGATCTGGTGCAGCCGCTCGAGCAACTGCGCCAGACCGCCCCGGCGGATGCCGCGATCGCGACCCCACATCGAAGTATCTTGCGCGATCAAGATCAGCTCCTTTGCTCCGGCGTCAACGAGTGCTGCCGCTTCCTTGAGAATCGACTGCTCGCTGCGACTCCGAAAACGACCGCGTAATTGCGGGATAATGCAGAATGTGCACGGATGGTCGCAACCTTCGGCGATCTTGAGGTAAGCCGTCGCGCGTGGCGTCGTGACGAGGCGCGGCAAAAAATCGTGTTCCGGTTCCGCATCGAGGTGCAGGCGAACCGGCCTCTCACCGGCGCGGACATCCTCCAAGAGCTCGACGATGCCGGCGTACGCGCCGGTTCCGATAACTCCATCGATTTCCGGAACGAGCGCCTGGAGTTGCTCGCCGAAACGTTGCGCCAAACAACCGGCAACGATCAGCTGCTGGCCGCTGCGCTTGCGCACTGCGAGCTCCAAAAGAGCTTCGGTTGATTCTTCCTTCGCTGCATCAATGAAGGCACAGGTGTTCACGACGATCGCGTCGGCGTCGTTTTCATCGACGGTAAGCGCCCAATCGGCCGCCGCGAGCTTGGCCGCCATCACCTCCGTGTCGACGAGGTTTTTTGCGCAACCTAAGCTGACGAACCGTACCTTCTGTTGCGTCATCGATAGTTCACGAACTGTAGGGGAAGCTCGAAATCAAGCGCGCGCAGCATCTGCTGCACCTTCTGAAGATCGTCCTTGCTTCGCGAAGAGACACGAATCTGCTCGCCCTGGATCTGCGCGTTCACCTTGAGCTTTGAGGCTTTGATCGCGTCGAGCAGCGGCTTGCTCTTTTCCTTTGGGATGCCGGTCCGCATCGTCACGGCGCGACGGACGGTGTCTTGCGCCGCCGGTTCATCCTTTCCCCAATCGAACGCTTTGATCGAGACTCCCCGCCGCATGAGCTTGCTCTGAACAATGTCGATGACGTTGCGCATCTTCAACTCGTCATCGGAAACTATCGTGATCTCTTTCTCTTTGTCTTCGATGCTCGTTTTCGAATGCTTGAAATCGAATCGCCCGGCGATTTCCTTGCGCGCTTGATTGAGCGCGTTATCGAGTTCTTGTTGATCGATCTTCGACACAACATCGAAGGAGTATTCGGTTGCCATTAGCTCCTAAAGGATGAAATTGCGCTCTACCACGTCGCCGGGGCCGCCAAGCTTTCCGATCGGCTTACCGTCAACCAAAAGATCGACGCCGCCAGCATTTCCGATACGAACGATCGCGGCGCGCCCGTGAAACGATTTCGCGGTACCGGCCGGAAACGTACCCTCCATACTAACATTTCCGTCAATTGTCACGCGGATCCACGATGGCGCAGAGACGTGCAAGCTCAGCGTATTCGGTGCAACGTGCGGCGTTGGTGAAGGCGAAGGCAGCGGTAGGGTGCTCGGCAGCGCGCTGGGCGAAGGAGCTCCCGCCACGATTTGACCCGGCGCCGGACGGCGCAGCGTCACGGCGTTGTAGATGACAAAGGCAATCAAAAACACCGCGACTGCCCCCGCGATCCAGATCAACGGCGAGAGGCCGCGCGGCGCGCGCGGCGCCAGAATCGGGGCACTCTCTTCGGAATTCGATGCGGGCGCTGCCGGCAACGTTCGGTTGAACTCGGCGACCGCGTTTTCCGGGTCCAAGCCGAGAAAGCGCGCATACGTTCGGAGAAAGCCTCGAACATAGACCGGCGCGCCGATGGCGCGCCAATTCTCCGCTTCGATCTCCGCGAGATAGATCGCCCGAATGTGGATGTCCTCGGCGACCTCCGACAGCGAGAGGCCGCGCGCTTCGCGCGCCGCCCGAAACTGCGCGCCGACGGCAGGCATGGATTTTGAGTTTGCGTCTCTACCCTGTTATCCTGTTGTCGTTATCGTGATCAATGAACGTGTTATCGCCGCAATGAGCGGCGGAGTGGACTCCGCTGTTGCGGCTGGTTTGTTGCGTGAGGCGGGATACGACGTTATCGGCGTCACGATGAAGATGTATTCGCCAAAAAGAGCGGCTCATGCACGGTCATGCTGTGGCACCGATGATTTTGACGATGCGCGCCGCAGCGCGGCCGTGCTCGATATCCCGCACTATGTCCTGGATTTCGAGGAAGTATTCCGGCGCAACGTGATCGAGCGGTTCGCGGACGATTATGCGCAGGGGCGCACGCCTAACCCGTGCGTCTCGTGCAACAACTTCGTGAAACTGGGCACGCTGCGCAACTACGCGAAGCAGCTCGGCGCGCGCTATATTGCAACGGGGCATTATGCGCGCCTGGAACGTCGCGATGACGGCCCGCATCTCTTTCGCGGAACGCATCACAAAGATCAGGCGTATGCGCTCGCCCAGTTAACGCCCGCGCAGCTGGAGACATTATTGCTGCCGCTTGGCGAGTTCGATAAGGATGCAACTCGTGCGCACGCCCTGCGCCTTGGTTTGCCGGTGCACGACAAGGTCGAATCACAAGACATTTGTTTTGTCGAAGGTGGCGACTACCGCGACATCGTTGCGCAGTTACGCCCGCAAGCGCTTAGCGACGGCGACATCGTTGCGCGAAGCGGCGAAGTCGTTGGACGCCATCAGGGAATCACGAATTTCACGATCGGTCAACGCCGTGGGCTGCCGAGCAATGCGGATGGTCCACGATACGTCACGCAAATCGATAGCCGCAGCAATACAATCGTTATCGGTCGCGAAGATGAGCTCGCCGCGCGTGAATTGCAAGCGGACGAAGTCAATCTGATTCGGGCCGAGCGCTTTAACGACGGATCGGCGAGAGTGCGGGCGATGGTCCGTTATCGCGCCCAGCCGGCCGAGGCCCTCGCGTCGCTGCGCGACGACGGGACGCTTGCATTGACCTTCGATCGGCCGCAGCGAGCGATCTCGCCCGGGCAACTCGTTGCGCTGTTCGACACCCACACGGACGAAGTGCTGGGCGCGGCGACGATTCGACGCGCCGCGTAGGCGGAGTTAGGCGGTTGCCAGCGCGACATCGTCGCGCAGATTCCAGTATGTGTCGCGGATCACGGGCCGGAAGCCGGCACCCAAGACGATCTCTTCGAGTTGCTTGCGCGTCGCTTCGTTCGTTGAGCCGGCGTCGTGGACAACTTGCTCTTCGATGATCGTCCCGCCCATGTCGTCGCAACCGTAGAAGAGGGCGAGTTGGCCGAGCTTCAATCCCGGCGTCAACCACGATGCCTGCAAGTGCGCGAAGTTATCGAGGTACAAACGCGAGATCGCAAGCATTCGCAAGTACTCGAGACCGCTGGCTTCTCTTCCGCGCAGCGGCGTCTTGAACGGCACGTAATACCAAGGAATGAAGGCGGTGAAGCCGCTGGTCTCGTCTTGAAGATCCCGCAAGACATCTAAGTGTTCGATCCGCTCCTCGAGCGTTTCGATCGAGCCAAACATCATCGTCGCGGTTGTCGGCATGCCGAGAATCTGCGCTTCCCGCATGACGCCGAGCCACTCGTGCGGTTTTACTTTGCGAGCGCTGATTCGTTTTCGAACGCGTTCGACCAAAATCTCGGCCCCGGCGCCGGGGAGCGATTTCATGCCGGCCGTTTTGAGCCGCATCAAGACGTCGCGCGTTGAGAGTTCCTCGACGTGCGCTAAACCGACAATCTCGGAGACGCTCAGCGAATGAATGTCAACATGCGGATACTCGCGGCGCACGCGTTCGAAGAGCCGCTCGAACCACTCGAGACGCAGCGCCGGGTTGACCCCACCCTGGATCATGATCTGCGTCGCACCTTGGTCGGCGGCAAATCTAACGCGCTCGATTACCTGGTCGTGCGTCATCGTATGGCCTTCGCCGTGCCCCTCCGGCCGGAAGAAAGCGCAGAAGGTGCAGTGGACATTGCAGACGTTCGTATAGTTGATCGTCGTGTCGATCACATAGGTCACGCGATCTGCCGGGTGCATCTGCATCCGCCGCGCATGTGCCGCGGCCCCTAGTTCGTGTAGCGGAGCTTCCTTATATATACGCACTCCCTGATCGAAAGAGAGGCGGCGGCCATCGGCGGCCGCTTCCAGCAGGTTAGCGAGCGACACCAGCCGCCTCGAAAGTGACTTTCGGGACGCGATCGATCTCACCGATGGCTCGCAACTCGCTCCAGAAGGCGGCGAGTCCGCGTTCTGCAGCCGCATCGAGCGTAAACTTCAGCGTGCGGTAGTACGATTCGTAAAACCCGGGCGGTCTGGGCTTCGCTTGCTGAGCGCGCGCTGCGACATCGTTGACGCGCGCAAGCCCCCAGGCCCGAGCATCGACTAACGCCTGCACGCACGCAGCGACTTCGGCCGGGCGGCTTTGGAGAGCTTCTGCCCGCGCCGCCCACACAGCGAAGACCATGTCCTCGCCGGTCCACTCATGCCAGAGGCGCCCGAGATCGTAGATATGCTCGTCTTCGAAAAGAAAACGGGCATCGATTGCGTGGTCGCCGATTAACAACGCCGGCTTGCCGGCGCGCGCAGCATCGAGTGGATCGTGCGATCGCTCGTACCTGGCGCGAACGCAATAGCGTCGTTCCAGTAGAACGCGCAACAGGCCAACGCCACTCGCCGACTCGTCAGTGAGGACGATCGTCTGACCGTCAAGCGCCAACAGCGGCGTTCGCGAAACGAGGACGACCGAGATGACGTCGTCGCGCGCCCCAATACAAAGTTCCGGCAGCAACGCGAGTTGGCCGGCAGCTTTAGCAAACGCGGCCGAACTGATCGGGCTCAAGTCAAGCTTGCTGCCGATCAGCATTGCATTGAGCTCCGTCGGCACGCCGCTATGCAAACTGCCTGGAAATTGGAGCACGCCTTCATCGAAGGCTGCAAAGATCGGCAGGTCGTTCGTGTAGCCGATCCGCCCGCATCGCAGCGCCGCCATTACGCTAGAACGACCTCGGCGTCCGGCTTCCAATCAAATGCAAACTCGTCGTAGGTCGAGTTGCGCCGAACCGGCTCGTACCCGGCCTCCTCGATCAGGCGGCGAAACTCGCGATCGTCGACATACTGTCCGGAATGCGTACCGGCGCTGTGGTAAATGCGCTCTTCGTCCGTGCTGCCATGTGTGCCGTCCATATCGTCTGCGCCGAAATCAAGCGCGACCTGACACACCTTCAATCCTTGAATCATCCAATACGCCTTGATGTGGTCGAAGTTGTATAGCATCAAGCGCGCGACCGCGAACATTCGAATGTCATCGAGTCCGGTTGTCCATCCGCAATAACTGAGCTCATTGCCGTCGGGATGAAATGCGAGCGGGATGAACGCGTTATATCCCGGCGAGCGGTCTTGGCTTTCACGCAGTCGTACGAGATGGTCGAGACGCTCTTCGAGCGTTTCGATCGTGCCGTAGAGCAGCGTCGCGTTCGAGGCAATTCCTTGGCGATGCGCCTCTTCGTGAATCTCCAGCCACTGCTCAGCGGTGACCTTATTGGGGCAAATTTGCTTGCGAACGCGTTCGGCAAAGACTTCTGCTCCGCCGCCGTTGATGTTATCCAGACCCGCTTCCCGCAGCTGTCCCAGCAGAGGCGGGTACGTCGTGCGATGCCGGCGCGCCATGTAATCGATCTCAGCGGCGGTGAATAACGAAAGTTGAACGTGCGGCAAGCGCTCCTTAAAGCGTCGCATCAGCGGCAGCCAATAATCGAGCGAGAGTTGGCGCGGATCGTGGCCGCCGACAATGTGAATCTGATTGAAGTTCGTGCCGGTCTCGAGCGCCTTCGCCATCACTTCATCTGCCGACATCCGGATCGCGCGGTCCCGCTCTTTGAATTCGTCGGCCGCAAACGAACAAAAACGGCATCCGGCATAGCACACGTTCGTCGAATTGATGTAGCGGTTCAAGACGTAGAAAACTTTGCGGCCGCTCTTGCGCAGCTTCGCTTCACGCGCCAACCGCCCGAGCGTGTGAAGGTCGCCCGTTCGAAAGAGCGTCAGCCCGTCTTCGATTGAAAGCGGGATGCCTTCTTCGACTTTGTGCTCTATTGGGAGGAGCGCCGGATCCGCAACAACAGCCATCGGGTCTCTACCTTTAGAGAGAGTGGACGGCTACTCCCCGAGGAAGCCGGGGAAAAGTTCGACCCGTAGGACAAGGCAAATCGCGATTGCGACATTGATCGCCGCGAACCCCAGCAAGAATCCGCCGGCGAGATCGCTCGGATAATGAGCGCCGAGCGCAAGGCGCGCCCAATAGATCCCGACAATCAGCGCCGCAAGCGCCGCCGACAACCAAGTCCGTAACGGTCGCGACAGCTCGCTGCGTAAGATCAAATAGAACCAGAAACCGTAGAAGGCGATCGCGAGCGTCGCGTGCGTGCTCGGATAGGACGGCGCAGTTTCGTGCTTGACGACCCATGCGAGCGGTCTGGCACGCATAAAGGTACGCTGAAACAGATCTGATGCGCCCCAACTGACCAACATCGTCACGATCGTCACCACAATGCGCGCGCGCCAAGCCTGGAAAATAATCGCAGCGATGACGAGTGCGACACATACCGGCAACAGCCAATAGGCGTAAAGGCTCCAGGTAAGGATCCAGGCGATCAAGTTTCCGTGGCCTTCCAGCGCGCGTGCTGCTCGATCGAAATCGACCGGCAGCCGGCGCGAAACGAGCAATCCGATCGTAAGAAAGAGCGCGTAGGCAATGATCGCACTGATCAGCGGGCGCGCCGCAGCGCGCGCGATCGGTCCGCTAGGAGCCGGTCGCAAACAGATCTTCTTGGATGTTCTTCGTTAGGCGCGGTGCCATCGTTTCAAGGTCGGCCAAACCGATCAGGATGCGCCGCGGCTTCGTCCCTTCGTGTGGTCCCACGACGTTGAAGTCTTCCAGCTGCCGCATCAGGCGAACGGCGCGGGGATGTCCGATTGAGAATTGCGACTGCAGCTGCGCGGTCGACGCATAGTTCGTTTCGATGATGAATTTCGCAGCTTCGTAGCAGAGCGGATCGAGATTTTTCGTTGCGCTCTCATCGTCCGAAATCGGCGTGACGTCAACATCGAGCAAGTTGTCGGGACGGCCCTGTTTTGCCCAGAAGTCGACGAGACGCGCGATCTCGCTACCGGTGATCAATGCACCTTGCGCGCGGATCGGTTTGGGGGAGTCGATCGGCAAGTAGAGCATGTCGCCGCGGCCCAGCAAGCGCTCTGCGCCCGCCATATCGAGGATCGTGCGCGAATCGACTTGCGAGCTCGTTGCGAAAGCGATGCGCGACGGAATGTTGGCTTTGATGATGCCGGTTATCACGTCAACCGATGGGCGTTGCGTCGCGACCACCAAATGGATGCCGGTCGCGCGCGCTAGCTGAGCAAGCCGGCAGATCATTGTTTCAACCTTCGCCGGCGCCACCATCATCAGGTCGGCGAGCTCGTCAATTGCGATCACGACGTAGGGCATCTTCTCATCGGGATACTTGGCGTTGTACTCCTCGATCTTGCGCACGCCGGCTTGCGCAAACCGTTCGTAACGCTCGTCCATCGTCTTGGTCATTTCGTAGAGGGCGCCGGCCGCAAGACGCGGATCAGTGATCACCTCTTTGATCAGATGCGGGATGCCGTCGTAGACTGCAAGCTCGACGCGCTTCGGATCGATCATCAGGAACTGCACTTGATCGGGCGTCGCGGAAACCAGCAGCGATGCGATAATGCAGTTTAAGCACACGCTCTTGCCGCTTCCGGTCGCGCCGGCAATCAAGAGGTGCGGCATCTTGGCGAGATCGCCGAAAACCGGGCGACCCGTGATGTCTTTGCCGAGCGCCATCAAAAGGGGCGGGATGATGCCTCGATTTGGAAGCGCTTCCAAAATTTCACGAACGGCGACAATCGAAATCGTCGCGTTGGGAACCTCGATGCCGACGGCCGATTTTCCGGGAATCGGCGCCTCGATGCGAACGCTCGTCGCGGCAAGCGCGAGCGCGAGGTCGTCCGCGAGCGACGAGATCTTCGAAATCTTGACGCCTCGTTCGGGGCGCAGTTCGTAACGCGTGATCGAGGGACCGCGCTCGATGTGAGTCACCTTCGCGCCGACACCGAACGACGCCAGCGTATCTTCTAAGATGTGCGAGCGGCTTGTGTCGTCGGTTACTTGCGCCTGCGGCGGATCGAACATGGCCAGATCCGGCAACCGATATTGACGCGATCCCGGCAACGCCGGTTCATAGTCACCGACGGGTTCATCGTCATCGTACGCCTCCGGTTGATCGGCGTCCGCGGATTCGTCTTCATCATCGTCTTCACCGGCGTCGTCGAGGTCGTCTTCAATCGCGGCGTCTTCTTCTTGCACGATCGCGATTGGTGCGGGCGGCCGATCGATTTGTGGAAGTAATGACGGCGGCGGCGCTTCCGGCAGCGCAAATGCTTCCCGAACGCTCTTATGACCGGTTGGAAGAGCGAAGCGCAGATTCCATCGCGGCAAGCGAATGCGTTGCAGTTGCAAGAGGCACCAGCCGATGACTTTCTTAACGGAAACCTCCGTTAGCCACACCGTTAAGAGCAGCGCGATCAGCGCAAGAACGACGCGCGCGCCGGCGACGCCAAGCAGCGATCGCAGGCCATCCCAAATGTGCGCGCCGATCGTTCCCCCGCGATGGGCAAATGCGGCATCGATGATTAGGAAATAACTCAGCGCCGCCAGTCCAAAGGACGCCATCAACCGTGGAACGTTGATCTCCAAAAAGACGATCGCCGCGCAGAGCGCGATCAACAGCACGAACAGCGGTGCCGCACTGCCGAAGAGCGCGTGTAAGATGCCGCCCGCACGCGTTCCAATGACGCCCGCATGCTGCGCGGGCACGACCAGTGCGATTCCTAAGAGGACGGCTAGGCCGAGTGCGGCAATGCCCGCAATCTCGTAGTTCCAACGCGCTTTCGCGGTCGCCTTGCGGCGTACGCGTGCCATGGGTTGGTTTTCTTCGTCATAAAGACAGGAGTTCTTTTGAGCGCAGCTACCGTGGTCGTTCTAGAAGGCGATCAAACCGGCCAAGAATTGTTGCTCGAAGCATTGCGTCTTCTC
>JAFARW010000218.1 GCA_019245275.1 Vulcanimicrobiota bacterium | reverse complement strand
TGGCGTGTTCACCGATTGGATCCTGATCGAGCGTCTTGCTCTCGAGCTCGACGCACAGACGGCGCGATCGCGAGTGACGGCCCTCGGGCAGTTGCGTGATGGTCGCGTTGCGCTCGAATATTGGCGGCGAGGCACAACGGCGCTGATCGTCTTCGATCTCTTTGGCCGTGTGCCGAGCGTGACGCTCGAGTCCGGTGAGCTCGAGATCGCTGCGGAACGCGGTTTCATTCGTACGGCGGGTGCGGCGTTGCGGGGCTTGACCCTAAGGCGCGTTAGCGCAGTGCCCGGTGAGCGAATCCTTTCATTCGAATTTGCTACGCGGTCGCGCTTTGGCGTCACCGCCGGCTATCGGCTAGCCGCCGAACTTATCCCCCGCTTCGGCAACCTTCTGCTGCTGAAAGATGACACGATTGTTACGGCTTACAAAGAGTTTCGATCGCACGCCGGCGGGCGCAAGATCGCAGCCGGAATGCGCTACGAGGCGCCGCCTGCCAAGGCCCCGTCTTCGCAGCTGCCACGGTTGCTCGCAGCGTCGGCTCACGCGGATGAATCTGAGCAATTGCTCGAAGGCGCGCAGCGCGCCGCACGTTCGATGGAAGATCTGTTTGTCTACCGCGATGGTGAAGCGCTCGTGCAAGCGCATCTCGTTCCACTGCATCAATTCGACCACTTAGACCGGTCGCGCGCCCCGGCATTGCTGCCACTGCTGCGCGAGATACGCGTGCAAGGCGCGGATACCGGCGGCACCGATGAGATAGCCAAGCGCCGCCGCGATCTCGCGAAAAAACTCGAGCAGCAGGAGAGACGTTTGCAGTCAGAGTTCGCGGCCGTTGATAAACGCCTCGCGAGCGTTGCGAACCGCGATGCGATGCGCCATGAAGCAGAATCAATCTTCGCAACTCTTCACCAGATCGACAAAAGCGAACATCCGCAGGCCAAAGCCAAAGCGACGGAGCTCTTCGCCCGGTACAAGCGGCTGAACAATTCTGCCGCGCCGCTCGAGAAGCGTCGTAAGGAGCTTGCGCAGCGCCGAAGCGACCTCGAGGTGATCGCGTGGGAGTTGCAGCGTGCCGGCGACGACGATCTGCTGGATGTCGGACAAGCCGTTGAAAGATTTCTCGGGTCACGTGCGCGATCTCAGCCCGCAACCCACGCGCGTAAGAAACGTTCGCGAATCGTCTACCAAACGAAGACGGGATCTCGCATTCTCGTTGGGCGTTCGCCCGTCGAGAACGCCGACTTGACATTTGCGGTCGCGCGACCCAACGATTTCTGGTTTCATGCGCGCAACACACCGGGCGCGCACGTTATTCTGCAGCGCGGCGATCGCGCGCCGCCGCCAGCCGAGGACCTTGAGCTTGCGGCATCCCTCGCTGCGTATTTTTCTCGGGCCAAGGAAAGCCCCAAAGTTAACGTTGATTACACGCTGCGCAAGCACGTGCGGAAGCGGCCGTCCGCCGCGCCCGGATTGGTTTTTTATACCGAAGCGAAGACGCTCATCGTGGCGCCGCGCTCTGCGCCGGACCCGGCCGATGTGCAGTGAACGTAGGACGCGCAGACGCAACGACGACGCCGCTTTGCGATAACAGCACTTCGTCAACCGGACCCGGATTCGGAATAAAGAATTCAGCGTCGGAGCGATCGGCGCGGATCGTTCCGACCGTCTGAACGGCGCCGACATGGCGCAAGAGCACGGTCAAGTCGTTCTTCGGCTGCAACGCGACGATGTAGAGCCATTCGCCGGTGCGCGCGTAGAGCAGCTTCGCCGCGGGCGCATCGGCCGTTCGCCGCGTGAAGGCAACGTGGCTGAAATGACTGTTCACGAGCGCCGAAAATGCGGCATGTGTTTCGCCCGCGCCGCTGC
The DNA here is from genome assembly GCA_019245275.1 of Vulcanimicrobiota bacterium. GTDB lineage: Bacteria > Vulcanimicrobiota > Vulcanimicrobiia > Vulcanimicrobiales > Vulcanimicrobiaceae > JAFARW01. The sequence continues at coordinate 1,363 of JAFARW010000218.1, read as the reverse complement.
GCTCGCGTAAGAGCGGCGGCAAGAGAAAGAGCAGCGGCAAGATCAGCCCGGCGGCAAAGGCGCCAGCAAAGCGCCACAGTTGCGACGGCAGATGAAGAGTCACCGCGCGACCCGGCATCGTTGCGCGCGCCTGCTCCAACGCAAGTGCGGCAACGACTTTCTCCGCGTCGTTCACCCTTAGTCGGCACGCATCGCACGTCGCAATGTGCGCATTGAGATGCTGCTCTTCTTCTGCGCCGAGCGACCCGAGGGCGTAGAGCTCGGCGAGCTCGTCAACGTGATTCACCCTGCACCTTCGGTCATCGCAGCGCGCAGCTTGCGCAATGCAAGCGAGATTCGGCTCTTGACCGTCCCGAGCGGCACGTTTAGGCGCTGCGCGATTTGCTCGTGCGTTAGATAACCAAAGAACGATAGCTGCAACGGCTCTCGCTGCTCCTCCGGCAGAGCGCGTAGCGCACCGGCCAGCTGAGATCGTTGGAGATAATCGGGAATCTCAAACGATTCGCTCGCATCACTTCGCGGTTGCGACGCGAGGATCTCCGCATGGCGTTTAGCCGCCCGCAATAGCGAGATCGCGTGGTTGCGCACGCAGACCGTTAAAAAGACGCGCAGGTTTCCGCGCCCGCGCTGGTAGCTCGCGGGATCCTTCCAAATCCGCAATAATGTGTCGTGTGCGCAGTCTTCGGCTTCCATACGGTCGCCCAAAACCGCGTAGGCGATCGATACCAGCAATGGAGTGAATCTCGTGTAGGCGCGTTCAAACGCACCGGCGCGGCGGTCGGCAAAGTCCGCCTCGAGACGTGCATCACCCCAGGCTACTGTCGGAGATCGCACTTCCTCCACTGTTATCAAGTTGTACCGTCCGATAACCGATTACTCCGAGCAACTGATTGGGCGGCACCTGGAGCGGCCCGGGTTTTGCAGCCGCGCCGGGCTTCGGCTGCGGGTAGGCGGTCGAATTGGCCGTTGCAAAGCGGATGTTGCCCTCAGTGTGCTCGATGATCTGGTGGATGTGGCCGCTTAAAACGGTTACGCGATCGAACCGCCGGAGGAGCGCGAGCGCCTTACTGCCGTCTTCCGTGGTCCAGCCCCACTGCGGATAGAGCGCGTAGAGCGGGACGTGCGCGAAAACAATGATCGGTGTTGATTGTTTCTGCGATGCCAAATCCGAGGTGAGCCAATCGAGTTGCGCCTGCCCCAAGAGTCCCATGCGCTCGAAGTTGAAGACGTTGACCAGCACGACAAAGTGCGCGCCACCCTGATCGAAGGAAAACCACCCATTCTGCGCATCGCGGCGCGAAAAGAACTTGAAGTATTCGGCGGGCGAGCCGATCACGTCGTGTTCGCCGGGCAAATACAAGAT
>JAFARW010000039.1 GCA_019245275.1 Vulcanimicrobiota bacterium | reverse complement strand
GACCGCACACGATTACACCCTCAACGGCGCACAAAGTGTTACCGTACCGTTCGATCTCGTTGAAAATCACGTGTACGTCCGCGCGAAGCTTAACGGTAAGGGGCCGTATACGTTCATTTTCGACAGCGGCGGCGCAAACATCATTACGCCGCAAGTGGCCGCCGACCTCAAGGCGGCGGAACAAGGCAGCGCGAAAATCGGCGGCATCGGTGCGACGCGTGAACAGACGGCGTTTACGCAGGTAAAGAGTCTCGACCTGAATGGCGCGCAGATCACTAATCAGGACTTCGTCGTACTTGATATTGCGCGAAGCTTCGGCGTTGCCACCGGTCTGCACGTCGATGGCCTGATTGGGCACGAAGTTTTGGCGCGATTCATAACGACCTTCGATTATGCGAATCGGCGTATCATCTTCACGCCACGCGGCAGTGGCGATCCTGAATTGGCCAACCCAATCGATTTCGCATTCGACGACGACACGCCCGCCATTCGCGCCAGCGTCGACGGCATCAAGGGATGGTTTACGGTCGACACCGGCGCGCGCGGATCCCTGTCACTCGTGACGCCGTTCGTCAACGCTCATCCTGAGATCGCGCCGAATGCGAATGCGCCAACCGGCACGCTCGGCATCGGCGTCGGCGGCGGCGCAACGGCTCGGTTCGGCCGCATTCGCGATCTTCGCCTTGGTGCTTTTACGATTCCGAACGTTGTCACGTCATTCAGTACAACAAACGCCGGCGCGTTCGCGTCGACCGACATTAGCGGCAACATCGGCGGCGCGGTTTGGAAGCGGTTCGCGGTAACGTTTGATTATCCGGATCAACGTATCGGTTTGCGCCCGAACGACTCATTTGCGGCACCCGATGCCTATGATCGGTCGGGACTGTTCCTGGTCAATGTCGGTAGCAACGTCACGGTTTTCGACGTCTTGACACACACGCCGGCTGCGAATCAGAACATACGCAAAGGTGACGTCATCGCGTTGATCGACGGAAAACAACTTACGCTATCGCAAGCACGTGAAATGCTGCAGGGACCCTCGGGGCAGCACCTGACGCTCACGCTCAAACGTGGTACGGAGCAACGCAATGTGGACCTCGTTTTGGCTGACTACGTGTGAAACCGCTGAATTTGCGCGGTGCGCCTCCGCGCAGCCCGCGCGAACGGCTCGCCGACCTGATGATGCTGCCGCGGACGATCGATAAGGCGCGCGCTTCTCTGGTAGGCGGCGACCCGGGACCGTATTTCATCACGCCGGGACTCAGCGCGTGGCTGCTTCGAAAGCTGCGCTTTTCCGAAGACGAATTCATCGAACTCGTTCGCTCCTCTGAGTTCGAAGAGCAGATCGCCGAAATCGTTCAGGCTCGCGCGTCGAAAGGCCGCATCGAACATCTCAACGGCTTCATGGAAACGTTCAAGGTCGCGGATGTCGCCGAAGACCACCATTTTGAGGAGTTGTACGGCCAGTGCGACCCCGACGAACTCGTGATCGACGTGATGGCGCGCGACGACGCGAAGATGTTCGGCCAAGGGCCATCGCATCTGCGCACCTAAGGCTTGGAGCCCAGTCTCGCTCCATGAAAGAGGTGCTAAGATATGCGTCTTTATGCTACAGCGATCGCCGCCTTTGTTCTCGCGGCTGCTCTGCCCGCGCAAGCAGCCACCGTTTCGATCCCGGCGGGCGCAAAAGTAACCGTAAATCTGATTAATCCCATTAATTCGGGAAGCGCAAGTGTGGGCCAACGCGTCACATTTCAGGCCGCCGCGCCCGTGACTGTAGGCACTCGCGTCGTAATAGCGCAGGGTGCGCGCGGCGTCGGGCGCGTTGCAAAGGTGACCAAAGCTCAGGGCAAGAGCGCCGGCGAGCTAACGCTTCAATTCACGAGTATCCGCGCCGTGGATGGAACCGCCGTGCCTTTGACCGAGGCAAGCCGTTCTAAAGGAAATCCGGAGAAGGGGAAGGCGTCAACCGCGACGATCGCCGCGACGATCGCGCTGGGGCCGCTCGGCTTATTCGCGCATAACATGGTGAAAGGCAAAGATGTCTTTATCCAGCCGAGCCAAACGTTTCCGGCTTGGGTCAAGACGTCAACATCGGTACGCACGCCATAGCGTGACGGCTCGATTTGCGCTGCTTGCGCTGACAGTCATTCTGTTTGCGCAAGCACCGCAACAGCCGACGCTGAGCGGCGCAACCCTCGCGAATCCAGCCGACGTGATCCGAATGTTGCCGGCGATCGCGAAAGCCGCGGAAGCGACCTATAAAACGGCGGACCAGGTCCAATATCTTGACACGCTCTTCCGGCTGCAGCTCGTCGCCGGAGATTATGACGCCGCGCTGAGCAGTATCGCGTCGCTGCGACAGGTGCAATCCGGTCGGCACGTCGCGCACACGAATATTCTTGACGCCGATTTCGAGTTATACGCGGACGCAAAACGCCGTCAGCAACATGACGGCATTCCGATCGCGGACGCATTCGCACAAGCGTTTCAGGCGCAATATGTAACGTTGAGCGACCTCGACGCGGTCACCGTGGGGCGCGCTTTAACGCACAACGCCAGTTCGCAGAGAGATTGGCTGAACGCACTTGACGCGCTGAAATCGAAAAACACACTCGATTCACAAGACGCAATCGCCCTAGCGGTGGCGTATGCACCATATGCGCTTTACAGTGAGACCAGCGATACGGCTCGCCGACTCGTACGCGAAGATGCCGACCACCGCTACGTTATTGACGACCATGCCGTGATTAAAACGAAGGATGGGACGCTGCTTTCCAGCGTCATCGTCAGAAAGCGCGGATCGGCTGCCAAGCTGCCCGCTGCATTCACTTTCACAATCTACGCTGATCCGCCATCGGATGTGCAGTACAGCGAATACGCTGCGGCACGAGGTTACGCCGGCGTCGTCGCATACACGCGCGGAAAAGGCGCCAGTCCGGGACCAACGATTCCATATGAAGATGATGGGCGCGATGCCGACAGCGTGATTGAGTGGATCACGCAGCAGCCGTGGAGCGACGGCCGAGTGGGGATGTACGGCGGAAGCTATGATGGTTTCACGCCATGGGCTGCGGCAAAGCATGCGCCGCCGGCTCTTAAAACGATCGTGCCGTACGCTGCGCAAAATCCCGGCAACGGATTGCCGGTCGAGAACAACGTCTTTCTCTTTGTCAACTATGCATGGATCTATTACGTCACCGACAACAAGTATATGGACGATGCTGCGTACGCGGATCCGGAGCTGCGCGCGCTCAACAATAAATGGTGGGTGAGTGGACGCTCATACCGCGATATCCCCCGACTAAGCGGCAGGCCGAACCCCTGGCTGTTGCGGTGGCTGCAGCATCCCTCATTTGACTCGTACTGGCAGGCGATGGTGCCGTACAGAGAAGATTTTGCGCACATCAACATTCCGGTGTTAACCATTACCGGCTACTATGATGACGGCCAAGGCTCGGCGCTGAACTACCTGAAAGATCATTATCGATACAATCCGCGCGCGAGCCACTATCTCGTGATCGGACCGTACGATCACCTTGGAACACAACGCGCACACAAGGACGACGTGCTGCGGGGTTATCCGATCGATCCGGTCGCGCAATATGACACGCCGCAGTTAACATTCGACTGGTTCGACTACATTCTGCGCGGAGCCAAGAAGCCGGCGCTGTTGCAGGATCGCATCAACTACGAAGTGATGGGCGCAAACATTTGGCGTCACGCCGCTTCAATTGCCGGCATGGCGAATGGGCGCTGGCGGTTTTACCTGACCGCAAGGAAGTACGCGCATTATTACGCCCTGTCGATCGCTCGGCCACAGAGCGTCGGGGCTCTGCCGCAGCAGGTCAATTTCGCGGACCGCAAGACCGCGAACAACGACTCCTATCCTTTCCCGATTCTCGGAAAAAAGCCCGATCTTAGCAACGGATATGCGTTTGTCACGCCGCCGTTCAGAAAAACAATTTCGATCGACGGCTTCTTCTCTGGAAGGATCAAGGCGATCATCAACAAGCGCGATTTCGATATCGGTCTCGCGCTCTACCAAATTTTGCCGGATCGCCGGTTGATGGAGCTTTCGTATTTCACGGGCCGGGCAAGCTACGCGCGCGACATCACGACCCGCAGGTTGCTGCATCCAGGAAAAGTGGAAACGATTTCATTCGACCGCAGCCGCCTCGTCAGCCGTCAGCTGGAACCTGGAAGTCGACTACTCTTGACGCTTAATGTCAACAAGAACCAATTCGCCGAGATCAACTACGGGACAGGGAAGGACGTCAGCAGCGAAGACATTCGCGACGCCAAGGTGCCGCTGCGCGTGAAGTGGTTAACCGATAGCTACGTCGAGATCCCGGTTTGGCGCTAAGTTCGCTTGCGATCGTATTTGCGCAAGTAATCCGGTACAGGGATTTCAACAGCCCGCTCATCAGGTAAAGGCTGGCCGAAGGTCATCTCGATCGGCAAAACGCCGGCCCAATATTGCAAAGATTCGTCGGCCTTCGTGTCTTTCGGCGGTCCGGTCCGCTGCTTTGCCGAGCATTCGCTCAGATCGAGCGCAATGATTCCCGTTATCTCAAGCTCTGTTGCCGAAGCACCCCGTGTGTCTTCGCCACGTCCTGGGACGACGTGCTCGATCAGGGCGGTAAAAGCGCGCCTTTTCTCCTCTTCATCTGTCACGCGTCGTGGGTTTCCCAAGACGATCACGCTGCGGTAGTTCATCGAGTGGTTGAACGCCGAACGCGCGAGGACGATTCCATCGAGCAGCGTCACCGTCACGCAGATCTGGTCGGCGCTTCCCGTTACGGACATCAAGCGGCCGGATGCAGCGCCATGCAGATAAAGCACGTTGCCGTCGCGTGCATACATCGTCGGGATAACAAACGGCACACCGTCATCAATAAAGCCGACGTGCGCGACGAGTCCTTCGTTCAAAATCGCTAGTATGTCGTCGCGCTCGGCCACACGGCGTTCCGGATGCCTGCGTAATTTCGTTCGCATTAAGTGGAGCCGACGATCGGACTCGAACCGATGACCTGTTGTTTACGAAACAACTGCTCTACCAACTGAGCTACGTCGGCACACTGACCCGGTAGAAGTGGCGGACCCCGTTCCACGCGTCCAGCCGTCGCCCTTTTCGCTAATGTACAGCCCTCGGGCGCAGCGAAAGCAATACGATTGCTAAAATCAGTCGAAACGCGACACGTCCCAAAATTAAATGCCCCGGATACATCCCGCCGAGGTGTAACGTCTCGGCCGCGTAGACGTCGATCCCGGAGAGCAGCACGAGAATGACGATGAAGGCGTCGATTACCGAGATGTAACGAACCGGATCTCGCGCCGCCGCGTACAGCAAAATCGCCATGCCTATTATCACGGCGCCAAAACCTTGGATCAGCAGCACGATGAACGAGTGTGCAAATGGCTCCGCGGGCGTTGGCACGGCTAAGAAGATAATTCTGGCATCAAAGAGGACGACGAGGCCGCCGATGCCGGCGAGAATCGCGAGTACGAGCAGTAAGCCCCGCAACACGCGATACTGCGGCATCGGCGTCGTCGTCATGCGTTAGACTTTAACCGGCGTGGGATACCAATCGCCGCGACCTTCGGGAAGCAGGTCGAGCAAATTCCAGACGGGACTGAGCAAGTCGATGCCGCGCTCTCGTTCGTCCTGCATCTCCGCGCTGACGCGATACCAGAGCGACAAACCATCGGCGTCGCTGCAATAGATGGTCATGATCGGGTTCTGCGTGCCATCTTCATTCTCGGAACCAATCGTTCGAGCGTATTCCTCCGCCGAAGACACGAGCCGCAAACGGCTCCAGCCACGCGAATCACGCAGCGCCCGCAGCTTCTCGATCGGCGCGCGCGAAGCGACAACCATTGTCGCGGTCTCGCTCAGTTGGCGCATGACGCCGTCGTAGCCATCGACCCACATCGTGCACATCGGGCACGGCGCGTCGTCCCCCGGCGCGAACATCATGTTGTACACGATCAGGGAGTTCGTATTGCCGAACAGCTCGCTGAGGCGCACCGGCTTACCCGAGGCAACATCGGTGAATTCATAATCGTCAATTGACGGGCCTCGCGGCAATGCGCGTCGCTGCTCAGCGACCGCCTCGATCTGATCGCGCAGTCGTATCTCTTCTTCGCCAAGCGCCCGGCGTGCGTTCAAATACTCGCCTGTCGCTTTTTCATAAATCGGGACCTCAACTGTCTGCATTGCTGTCTTCTTTCTGCAGAGTTACTGCACCGTAAAACGTTGGATGAAATCGCCGTCCGGCGTCGCCCAGACCGCCCAGATATTACCCGTTTGCGGATCGATTGCAAGCGTATGCATACCGGGCGCAACATCGACCTGGCCGACGATCTGCGGCGCAGCCGTGGCGTCGGTTTTGATCAGCGTGATTTTTCCGCTGCCGGCGCATGCTAGCAAATGGTGCTGCGCATCGACGTCGCATTGGTCGATCCGCTGCGGCACATCTAGTTCGTGCAACAGCTTGCCACTCGAACTGTACACGTCGAGCTTCCCGTTGATACCGCCGACGAGAATCTGATCGAAGACCGGATCGTATTGCAACGGATGGTTATGCTGCAGCGCGGGCGTCTTGATGATCCGCTTCACTTTCAGTGTGTTCAGATCGATGACCGCGACTTCGGAGAGGTTGTCGATGTTTTGGTAGAGTTCGCGCGCTTTCGCATTGATCGCAAGATATTCAGGTTTGTGCCCCGGCAAATGAATCGAGCCGATCTGTTTAAGCGACCTTGCATCAATCACGTAGATATGCGTTCCATCGTCTTCGTCGGCGAAGATGCGGCCGGATTGCGAATCGTAGGCGATCGCGTCGACGTCGCCAGGCACGTCGACGCTGCGCAATTCTTTGAGCGCCACCGGATCGACTTCGGATACCGATCGCCACGTGCCGTTGCCGGTAAAGACATGGCCGGTGGCGGGATCCACCGCGACACCGGCCATCGGCCCGACGCGTACTTGCCCTAAAATCTTGCCGCTGTCGGCATCCACGACCAAAAGCGAACGGCTTCCGCCGTGCGCCGCGTAAACGCGGCGGTGCGCGGCGTCGACGGTCACATAATCGAAGCCCCCGATAACAGGAACATGTTGCGGCTGATCAACCGGAACGATCGGCATCGTTTTTCCCTTTCATTTGCGCTTCGCGGTCGCGATCGTGAAACGTCCCGCGTTTGGCTGCCTGGTCGAGTTCCAAATCTTCAACCAGGTAATAGACGATCTTGCGATCGTCGAAGCCAACTTTCGCCAGCTCTTGCCCGTTGATCGTTACGACTTCATGAACGTGTCCCGTTCGACCGGCATACGCGTAGTTGATCGCGGCGTAGTTCGGATTGTTCGGCTTTGGATGCGGAGTCGCTTTGACGCCCCTCAGCGGCGTTTGGTGGCGATGCTTGCTCATGAGAGGACCTCGCCTGCATTATCCAAATTCCGTTGCACCGAACCTGCACTGAGCATGTCGAAGTGCGCCTTCGCCGGAGGTATTCTATGCTCATCGAGTTTCGTGGAAAGCGGCCCAAAGTCGATCCGTCGGCTTTCATCGCCCCGACGGCGACGTTGATCGGCGACGTCGAGGTCGGGCCCGAATCGAGCATTTGGTTTGGAGCGGTGCTGCGCGCTGATAATGGACCGATTCGCATCGGCGCACGCAGTTCGATTCAGGACAACGTCGTCATGCACGTCAGCGAAACCGGCCAAACGATCGTCCGCGACGACGTCACGGTCGGTCATGCCGCCGTAATGGAGGATTGCCTGATCGAGAACTTTGCGTTGATCGGCAGCAACTCGACGATCTTAGGCGGAGCCAGGATCGGAGAGCGAACGTTGATCGCGGCTGGCAGCGTAGTGGGCGAAAATTCGCAGATTCCGGCGTCCGTGATGGCGGCCGGCGCGCCAGCGACCGTCAAGAAGAAACTCGACGGTGCACCCGCGCACTGGATTGAGATCTCCGCTAAGGAATATGTTCAACTTTCGCGCCGCTATCTCGACGAAGATATTGGCGCATCAAAGCGCTAAGCTGGCGAGTAGTACGATTCGTCGCCGTACGGCACGAACTTGGTGTTTTCGGCGCGGAATCGCAGTTTAATCAAACCCGTTGGTCCGTTGCGCTGTTTAGCGAGAATCAATTCGGTGAGATCCGCTTCGGTCGCATCCGGATTGTAGGCGCCATCGCGATACAAGAACGCAACGAGATCGGCTTCTTGCTCTATAGCGCCGGAATCCCTCAAATCTGAAAGCATCGGACGTTTGTCTTGTCGCGCCTCTAGTGCGCGATTCAGTTGCGCGAGCGCGACGATCGGAACTTGCAGATCTTTTGCAGTTGCTTTCAGCACGCGGCAAATTTCCGAGAGCTCTTCGTTGCGGTTCACGGCACGATTGCTCGGCGCCGGGCGCAGCAATTGCAGATAATCGATGAAGACTATCCCCAGGCCGGCGTGCTGCGATTTCAAGCGCCGGCAGCGGCTGCGAATCTCCGAGACCGTGATCGAAGCTTGATCGTCTAAATACATGGGAAGCTCGTTCAAGCGGCCCATCGCTTCCGAGATCACCGACCACTCGTTGTTCTTGATATTGCCTTTGCGAATATTCAGCGAATTCAAGTTTGCTTCCGAGCAGATCAGCCGCTGAACGATCTCGTCGTTTGTCATCTCGAGCGAGAAGAATGCGACCGGCAACTCATCTTCTTTGGCCGTCGCGACCGCCATGTTCAGCGCGAGCGACGTTTTGCCGAAGCCGGGACGCGCTGCGAGGATGACGAGGTTTCCGGGATGCAGACCGGTCGTCATTTGGTCGATGTCGGAGAAGCCGGTCGTCACTCCGGTTCGATCGCCACGCTTGTGAAACAGACGATCGATCTGCTCGAACGCCGGCTTCATCAACGCCTTGATCGGCACGAACTCGCCGCCCAGTTGATGGCTGCCGACTTCATAGACTAGCTGCTCGCAGCGGTCGAGCGCGCCATCAACATCGGCTTCGCTTTCAAAGCCGAGGCGGCTGATCTCAGTTCCCGCGTGGATCAGTCCACGCAAAGTCGCTTTTTCGCGTACGATCTTCGCATAGTACGTTGCGGATGCAGCCGTTTGAACCGTATCCATTAACGACGACAAGTACGCAAGACCACCGACGCGCTCGAGCATGTCGCGGCGCTGCAGTTCTTCCGAGACGGTGATCTTGTCGAGCGGTTCGCCACGATCGTAGAGGTGCATGATCGCTTGGTAGATCGTCTCGTGAACCGGCGCGTAGAAATCGTCGGGTTTAACGATGTCGCCAACAGCGCCGGCAAGCTCGCGATCGACCAGCAGCGAGCCGAGCAACGCCGTCTCCGCTTCAAGATTTTGCGGAGGAATGCGATCGATTACGGGGGCTTCCGTCACCGCCATCAGCGAACTCTAGATGTGCGGCGTGAGCGAGCGTGCGGCCTTGTGGACGAAGTTGTGGATTTCTTGTGGACGCCGAGCGCGTCAAATGCTTGCTCGACCGTCGTGACGGCCGTAACGTCGATCCCCGCCAAGCCGGCGTCGATCTCCCGCTGATTTTCCTTCGGAACAATCATCGCGCGCATCCCCGCTTGGCGGGCGGCGTACAGCTTCTCGATGATCCCTCCGACCGGGCGCACCTTGCCTTGGATTGAAAGTTCGCCCGTCAGCGCGACGTCTTGCGGCAACGGCGTCTTCGTCAGCGCGGAATAGAGCGCCATAAAGATCGCGAGGCCGGCCGATGGGCCATCGATGTTGCCGCCGCCGATGACGTTGACATGCACGTCAAACTCCGACATGTCGAGGCCGGTCACTGCGCGAACCACGGCGGCCGCATTGAAGACGCTGTCTTTGGCCATCGAACCCGCCGCGTCGTTGAAACGTACCGTCCCTTTGTGAAGCTCGGTCGCGGGAAATGCAACGGCTTCGATTTCAATGATGCTGCCGAGATAATGCAGGACGCCTAAGCCGAACGTCTTCCCGATCTCGCGCACCGGACGGCCTTTCACCGGCGTATGCGGAACGAGCCGGCTCGCCTGAACGACGACATTGACGTCATGTTCGGTGATGCGCGGCGAGCGTTTTTTCGCATCCGCCGCGCCGCTCGGGTGCAACCGATACAGCGATTGCCCGTAAGCATCGGCGACGATCTGAACCGCCTTGCGCCCCTCAATCGTGTAGGACGCAATCAGCTGCGGTACGGCCTTCGGCGCCTTCGCGCCGAGGCGTTTGAGAGCGCCCTCGACGATCGCGACGATCTGCGATTGCGTAAGCGGCTCGAAATAGACGCTCGCGCAACGCGAGAGAATCGCGGGCTCGATGTCGTCCGGCTCTCGCGTCGTTGCGCCTATCAGAATGAAGTCGGCCGGTGCGCCTTCCGCAAAGAGCTTCTTGATGTACGCCGGAACGTTCGGCATCGATTCATCGAAATAGGAAGACTCGAAGCTGACGCGCTTGTCTTCGAGCACCTTGAGCAGCCGCGTCTGCATCATTGGATCGAGCTCGCCGATCTCATCGATGAAGAGCACGCCGCCGTGCGCTTTGGTGACGAGTCCGAGTTTGGGTTCCGGAATGCCGCTCTCCGCGAAATCCCGGCGGCTGCCCTGATAGATCGGATCGTGCACGCTGCCGAGAAGCGGGTTTGTCGCTTCGCGCGGATCCCAGCGCAGCGTCGAGCCGCTCGCTTCAACAAACGGCGCGTCTTTGGTGAAAGGCGTATAGGTCCGCGACTTCGCGACTTCGAGGACGAGCCGCGCCACGGTCGTCTTTCCGACTCCCGGCGGACCGAAGAGAATCACGTGTTGCGGATACGGCGACGAAATCTTAGCGAGCAGCGAACGGACCGCGCTTTCCTGCCCGACGATTTCGCGCAGCGACTGCGGACGAAGTAACTGCAATGCAGACGCCGAGAGTCCCCGTTCCGAAAGCGCGTTTAACTCTTCCAGCTTCTTTTGCGTCGCGGGCGTCTCCGGGCCGGAATCTTCCTTGAGCGCTTCAAGTTTGAGATCTTTGAGATACTCTTGGTGGCGCTCGCTCATCTTCTCGGTGATCTTGCGCTCGATCGAGTCCTCAACGTTCTTCTGAGCGATTAGATCCGCAAGCCCATCTTCGATCTCCGTAAGCGCGCGGCGAACTTGGGCCGTGCCCGCAATGCGCTCGAACGTCGGATCCTCAAAAACAAGGCGCTGCAGGGCAACAACGCGATCGGGGATCGCCTGCGACTTCATCAGCTTTAGCGCACCGAGTTTGCCGGCACGCAAGACGATCTTATCTGCGCCCAATATGTTTGAAAGCACATCGTAGAGCGCGGTCACATATCGACCGAGCTGATCTGTCCGCGTATAGCGCCTCTTAGGAAGCAACGACATTCACCGTCGTCTTTGCGACGACGTTCTGACCCAACTTAATCTCGATGGCATACGAGCCCAAGCTCTTGATTGCGTCTTTGAGGCCGATCTTGTGGCGGTCGATGTTCACCGAAAACGCGCGCTCGATCGCGTCCGCAATCTGGGCGCTCGTGACCGTGCCGAAAAGTCGGCCGTTGGCGCCGCACTTTGCGCTGACCGAGACGGGCATGCTCTCGAGGCGTTGCGCTAACGACTTCGCTTCGGCAAGACTCTGCGCGGCACGTTTCTCTTTCGCGCGCTGCTGCTCGGCCAAGACGGTGAGCGCGCCCTTTGATGCTTCCGCCGCGAGCGCTCGCGGCAGAAGATAGTTCCGGGCGTACCCTTCGGCGACTTCGACAACATCGCCACGTTTGCCGAGCGCTTTCAGATCGCTCAGCAAGATCACTTTCATTGCATCATTCAGCGACAAACGGCAAGAAGGCGATGATGCGCGCGCGCTTCACCGCGACTGTCAGAAGCCGTTGATGCTTCGCGCAGTTTCCCGAGATGCGCCGCGGCAGAATCTTTCCACGTTCCGAGATACATTTGCGTAAGCGCGGCACATCCTTGTAGTTGATGTCCACGGCCCGCTCGATACAGAAGCTGCACGGTTTGCGCTTGGGCCGGCGATCCTTGACCGCCCGTTTGGGTTTGGTCTTACTTCTTGGAGCCACTATTTGATGTTCTCTCTGCCTTTCTTATTGTTACTATGCGAACGACGTCGCAATGCGCCCGATGGAGGCAAGCGCGGCATCGCTTCGATCACTCGAAACTTTGGAGCCCGTAAGGTAGGTGGCGATAACGAGTGGTGCGCGAGCAGGTGGCCAAACGATTGCGATGTCGTTTCGCGTATCGCGATCGCCCAAGGCGTTCTCCCGTCCACCGCTACCCGTCTTGTCACCAATGATCCACGAGCGAGGAATGCCGGCCCTCAGGCACGCGTCTCCCGTGCGACATTCAACCATCCAATTAGTGAGCTCGCGGCGTGACGCCGGCTTAAGCGCTGCGCCAAGTACCAACATCTGCAGGTCTTTCGCCATTGCGGAGGGCGTGGTTGTATCGCGAGTATCACCCGGTATCGCCGTATTGAGCGTCGGTTCAGTCCGGCTAAGAATTGTCGTCGCATCGCCGTGCGCTCGGGCGAATTCAGTGACGGCCTGCGGGCCTCCCAGGACCTTCAGCAGCAGATTTGCAGCCGTGTTGTCGCTATATTGGATCGCCGCCTCACATAGAGCGCGCAACGTCATGGAGCCCTCGCGAACATGCGTGCGCGTTACCGGAGCGTAATCCAGGAGATCAGCGTTTGAATACGAGACGTGCCGGTCGAGATTTTCGGTGCCGCGATCGACATTGGATAGAATCGCCGAAACCGCCAGCACCTTGAAGGTGCTGCACATCGGAAACCGCTCATCGGCGCGATAGGCAATCGTTTTTCTACTGCCCGTGTCGGCAATCACTACGCCTAAGCGTCCCTGCGTTTCAGCTTCGATCTTTTCGATCGCCGCAGTGGGATCGGCCGCTGCTAAGGTCGGGATCGGCATTCCCAACGCCGAGATTACGGCCGTCGTGCCGACGACAAAGCTCGAGCGCCGCATGCCGGTTGCTAGAACGGGATCTCCTCATCCTGATCGAGATCGTCACCGATTTGGCGCGGCGTGGAAGCCGCGGCTCCCACACCAACCGGGGTCTGCTCTTCATCGAACGCTTCGCGCCGAGGCGGACGGTCGAGCATCTGCATCGTGTTGATCACGACCTCAGTAGCCTTACGCTTCTGTCCTTCCTTATCTTCATAGGATCGAATCGAGAGCCGGCCCTCAACCAGGCAGCTCATACCCTTCTTGAGGTAAGTGTTGCACGTTTCTGCGAGCTTCTCCCAAGACACGATATCGATAAAGTCGGTCTCTTCTTGCTGCTTGCTCCGCCGGTTGACGGCCAGCGTGAACTTCGTTACTGCAGCCCCGCTGCCGACGTACCGAATCTCTGGATCGCGCACAAGGTTGCCGACCAAAATAACCCGATTGAATGAACCTGCCATTTGCTTCTCCGCTTCGCTTACTTAATGAGGGACAACGTTAAAAGTACCGCGCCACTGTGCCAACTGGGTGTCATTGTGAGGGTGGTTTCTACGCCGCAGGGACGTTGCTTGGGGGCGGGGGAGCAGGCGGCGCTGCCGCAGCTGCGGCAAGGATGCGCGGATCGAGCTTGACGAGCAGCGCCCGCACGACGTCTTCGTTCAGGCGAAGCTGCCGTTCGAGCTCTCGAGCCGCGGCTGCCTCACTGCGGAATGCCATCACGACGTAGACGCCTTCGCGTAAGTCCGCAATCTCGTAGGCCAGCCGCTTCTTGCCGAGCTTTTCGATCGTGCGAACCTCGCCGCCGCTGCGGTTCACGAGGTCCGCGATCGCGTTAGAGCGCTCGTCTACCTCGGCCTCTTCGAGTTGGGGCCGCAGGATGTAGGTGACCTCGTAATCGGTCTTCATGAATTGCTCCCTCTATGGACACCGCGCCGAGCGCGGAGGCCCAACCCCCGAAAGGGCGGGCAGTGGGTGTCGGAGGCTACATGAGCCGCCGAAAACTGTCCTACCTTATCATAGGCAGAGCGGCCTGGCAACGATGGGAATCCTCTTCTCATGGCGCTCACAGCCGCTTCGGGGCATACTAAGACAAACGTATGAGCGACGGCCCGAGTCTATCCGGAGGTAACCTCCGGCCGAATCCGATTGCGCGCTTCGCGGTCACTCGGCGCGTAGCCGTTTCGATGATGGCCACCGCCATCATCGTGCTCGGCATTTTTGCGATTCCGCGATTGGCAATATCGCTGTTGCCGAGCTTCTCGCCACCGATCATCAACGTCTCCGTTAACTATCCGAACGTCGGGCCGGAGCAGATCGAAACGCTCATCACACGACCGATCGAGAACGCCGTAAGCCGCGTTCCGGGCATCGACTACATCGAATCCACAAGCTCTGAAGGTAACTCGCGGGTACGAGCGCAGTTCCACTTCGGCGTCAATATCGATACGGCAGCGGTTGACGTTCAACAGCAGGTCGACCGTATTCGCAGCCAGCTGCCGAACGATCCAACTCTCCAAACGCCGCAAATCAGTAAGTTCGATCCGAACTCGCTGCCCGTCGTCACAGCATACGTTACCGATCCCACGCGCTCGCAGCGCGACTTGAACGACATCTTTACGAACCAGCTCGCCGACGAATTCTCTGCGATCATCGGCGTCGGCTCGGTCACAGTCAACGCGAGCCAAACGCGCGCCATCATGATTGAGCCGAACGCGAACGTACTCGCCGGCTACAACTTGACCGCCGATCAACTCGTCGCGCGCATCGCCGCAGAGAACGTCAACCTCCCGGCCGGCATCATCCAGATCGCGCAAAACGCGTACCAGATCCAGACGAACGCGTTGTACCAAAACGAGCAGCAAATTGCGAACACGATCGTCACAACGAAAAATGGCGCGCCGATCTTCGTTCGCGACGTCGCCAAAGTCACAGATTCGATCGAGGAACAGCTCAGCTATACGCGCCTGAATGGGGAGCCGGCTATCAGCCTTTCGATCACGGCTCAGCCCGACGCCAATGTCGTTGGCGTCGCGCGCGGCGTCTACTCGAAGATCGACGATATCAAGAAGCGCTTTCCATCGATGCAGTTCGGCGTACTTTTCGACCAACGCGGATTCATCATCCAATCGATCAACGCGCTCGAGCACACCGCTATCTACGGCGCGATGCTGGCCGTATTGGTGATTCTGCTCTTCTTGCATTCATGGCGTTCAACGTTGATCGTTGCGATTTCGCTTCCAATCTCTATCCTCGGGACGCTCTTTGCGGCCTACATGTTTGGCTACTCGCTCAACACGATGACTTTGGGAGGGCTGGCGCTCGCCGTCGGCTTGATTGTCGACGATGCAATCGTCGTTATTGAGAACATCTACCGCCACTATATGCGGGGCGAAACGATCGTTCAAGCCGCCCAAAACGCCGTCACGCAGATCTTCAGCGCGGTTTTAGCATCATCGATCACCGTCATTACGGTCTTTGTTCCGCTGCTGCTGATTCCGGGGCTGCAAGGCTTGCTCTTTACGCCGTTTGCGCTGATGGTGATGTGCGCGGTCGGAATCTCGCTGCTGGTTGCCGTCACAACTGTCCCCATGCTAGCGACGCGTTTGTGGGCTCCCCAAGCGCCGAAACCAAACGGAAGCCCGAAAGGCCCGTATGCGCGCTTTAGTGCGGCCTTCGATCGTCGATACGAACGGTTCGCGAATGCTTACCGGCGGCTACTCGCATGGTCGCTCGACCATCCAGGCCCGGTCCTCGGGACTGCAGCCGCCATTCTTGTTGTAACGCTGTTAGTTGTGAAGTTCGGCGCAGTTGCGACTGAAATTTTCCCCGCCACGAACTCTCGCTTCGCAAACTTCACGCTTCGAATGCCGACCGGCACCGCGCTGAACGTTACGGACGCGATGACGAAAGACGTCGAAGCGCGACTGCGCAAAGACAAACGGGTCGTTGACGTAGGAGCTTCCGTGGGCAGCGGAGGTGGCTTCTCCGGCACGCGCGTGATCACGAATCAATCGACCGTGCAAGTGACGTTGCAGCCGAACACGAGCAGCGCGGACGCCGGCCGCTTCGTCGCGATGTGGCAAAACGGATTGATGGGCCAGCGGACCGGCGGCGCTAGCGGAGGCAGCGCGGCGGGTGGCAGCCCGCCCGGCAGCGGCCGCAACACGATGTCGCCGGAGCGTCGCGCGCAGTTACGCGCGATTGTCGGATCGCCCATTCCAGGCCTTGCCGTGTTCGGACGCACGAACGACATCATCTCGCGCATTCTATCGCAGGGCCAAGACGAGTTGTCGATCATGGTCTACGGGCCGGATCTGGCGACGCTCGATAAACTCGCGCATCAAGCGCTGCCTGGACTCGCTGACATTCCCGGAATATCGCGACCCGATACAAACGTCACGCAAGCGCAGCCCCAGCTGAATATTCAGGTCGATCGCGTGCGCGCGGCATCACTTGGCCTATCGACAATGCAGGTATCGCAAGCGATTGCGACGGCGACGAGCGGCTCGATTGCATCGTATCTGCAAATCAACGGAACGCAGGTTCCGATCATCGTGCAGCTGCCGGCGAATCAGCGCCGTTCGTACACGTCGGTTGCCGACCTCGCACTTTCGGTGCCGACAACGACCGGTGGCAACGGACTGCTTGTCAACACGCCGGCTACACCGGGAACCAGCTACACGCTACAAACGATTCCACTCACCAGCGTCGCCAATGTCTCGCTCGGCAGCGGGCCATCTCAAACGACGCGCTTGAACAAGCAGCGTGAGCTCGAGATCACCGCCAGCCTCAATGGAGCCACTCTGGGCAACGTCACGAGCGCCGCCGCCGTCGTCATGAACAAAGTGGCGATGCCGGCAGGCTACCATTGGGAGTTCGGCCCCGGCATCAATCAGCAGACGAGCACGTTCTCGAGTTTGGGCCTGATCGTGATCCTAGCGATCGCGCTGATCTACATGCTCTTGGCGGCGCAGTTTGAATCGCTTCTGCATCCGCTCATCATCATGATGTCAGTGCCACTGTCGGTTGCGGGCGTCGTCTTCGCGCTGTTGATCACACATCGCGCGTTCGGCCTGACGGCCTTCATCGGCGTCTTGATGCTCGTCGGGATCGTCGTGAAGAACGCCATCCTCGTGGTTGAATTCACGAATCAGCTTCGCCGGCAAGGATCCGATCCACGAGCGGCTCTTATGGAAGCGGCACCGATTCGCTTGCGTCCAATCGTCATGACGACGCTGGCGACGATCGGCGGCATGACGCCGATCGCGATCGGGCTAGAAGCGGGAAGTCAGACGCAAGCGCCGCTCGGTACGGTCGTCATCGGCGGCCTACTCTGCTCGACGATGCTCTCACTCGTCGTCATTCCGACGCTTTATCTGTGGGTCGCCAAACACATCGAGCCACGCTTCGCTCCGAAGATCGCAGCGCCGGAGCCGCGGCGCAAGGCTGTCCCGCAGCCCGAACCAGTCGCGACTATATAATTCATCGCCTCACGAAAAAATAAACCGTCATCGCCGCGCCGAGCACGATCACCATCGCGCGCAGTGCCGGCGCCGGCACGCGTCGTGCGATGCGTGAACCGAAGTAACCGCCGATAACCGCCGCGACCGCCATGACGAGCGCCTGTGGCCATTCGATGATGCCGGCGATGATAAACGGAATCAGCGCGACCCCGTTGATCGCAACGGCCAAGACATTTTTCACCGCATTCATCGCGTTGAGACTCGGCAATCCGGAAAACGCTAGGATCGCGAGCATCACGAAGCCCATGCCTGCGCCGAAGTATCCTCCGTACACCGCCGTTAGAAATTGAGCGGCAAGCTGCAGCGGTGAATGGCTCCTGGCCGTCGCGATGCGCGAGGCACCGAGCAGTGGAGAGAATGCAAAGATGAGCGTCGCGAAGAGAAGCAAGAATGGAATCAAACGCGCGAACGTGTGCTCGGGTGTCCGCAGCAATAGCAACGCGCCCAGCAGCGATCCGCATGCGCTGACGATCAGCGCCCACAGCAGCAGATCGCGGTGTTCCCGAACTTCCTCTTTGTAGCCGCGCGCGCTGCCGATCGTTCCGATCCACATCGCGAAGTTATTAGTCGCGTTCGCCTCGATCGGGGGAACGCCGGTGAAGATCAACGTGGGAAACGTCAGAAAACTGCCGCCCCCGGCGACGCTGTTCAGCGCGCCGGAGCACAGCGCAACGCCGGCAAGAACGCCGGCGGATGAAAGGGTCAGCTAGCGCTCTTAGCCGCCGGCGCGCGCTTCGCGCTTGGTGACGCGGTAGACGCGCCGCACGTCGCGCAAACCTTCGACCTTGCGCAAGATCGTATGCAGATGCTCGAGGTCGCGAATCTGAACGGTCAGACTGATGACCGCATCCCGATCGCGCTTCACTCGCGCATTGACCGATGAGACGACCGTTTTCAACTCGGCAAAGACCGCCATGACGTCCTGAAGCAACCCCGGCCGATCGATCGCATCAACCTCGACGTCAACCGAATGCGTGACCTCGGTCGTGCCGACCCACGTCGCTTCGAGAACACGCTCGGGCGTCGCGTTCATGTAACTGACGTTCGGGCAATCCGCGCGATGCACCGAGACGCCTTTGCCGATCGTCACATAGCCCATGATCGGGTCGCCCGGAACCGGGCTGCAGCATTTGGAAAGTCGCACGAGCACATCGTCAACGCCGGCAACGCGTATTTCGCTACTCTTTCGCGCAACCCGACGCGACACCGACGGCGGCCGCTCGAGTTTCGCAAGCTCGACGACGTTGCTGTCCTTGACGTCTTCGCGCAGCCGGTTGACGACCGTCTGCGCCGATGCGTCGCCGAATCCGATCGCGGCAAAGAGATCGGTCGCTGACGTGTAGTTCATCCGATGCGCGATACGCTCGAGCAGCTCGCCGCGGGCCGTGTCCGGGCGCATGTGATGCCGCGCAAGTTCGTGTTCGACGGCTTCCTGGCCGGCGAGTACGTTCTCTTCCTTTCGCTCTTTGCGGAACCACTGTTTAATCTTATGCTTGGCGCTCGACGTCTTCACGATCGCTAGCCAATCGAGCGACGGGCGCGCGGTTTTCTTGTTGACGAGGATTTCGCAGATGTCGCCGTTTTGCAGCGCATGGTTGAGCGGGACAATCCGGCCGTTGACTTTTGCACCGACGCAGTGGTTGCCGACGTCGGTGTGAACTGCGTACGCAAAATCGAGTGGGGTGCCTTGCGCCGGCATGCTGTAGACATCACCGCGCGGAGAGAAGACGAAAACTTGGCTGTCGAAGAGATCGAGCTTGAGGTTCTCCATGAACATGCGTGAGTCGCGCATGTCCTTCTGCCATTCCAGAAGCGCACGCAACCAGGAGAGTTTGTTCTCAAACTGATCGGCCTTGCCGCCCTCTTTATAACGCCAATGTGCTGCGATGCCGTACTCGCTGGTGCGATGCATATCCCACGTTCGAATCTGAATCTCGAGCGGCTCGCCCTGCGGTCCGACGACCGTGGTATGCAACGATTGATACATGTTGGGTTTCGGCATCGCAATGTAATCTTTGAAGCGGCCCGGCAGCGGCGTCCAAAGCGAGTGCACGATGCCGAGCGCTCCGTAGCAATCCTTGACCGACTCGACAATTACACGAATCGCCATCAAGTCGTAGATCGTTGAGAATTCGCGTCCGCGCTTGATCTTGCTGTGAATCGAAAAGAAGTGCTTTGGCCTGCCCTGGATTTCCGCGTGGATGTTGATCTCTTCAAACTGCCGGCGCAGTGAATCGATCACTTCGTCGACTGAGGCTTCTCGATCGCTGCGCGATTTTGCGACGCGGTCGACGATGTCGCGATAGCCTTCGGGATCGAGGTAGCGCAGGCAGAGGTCTTCCATCTCCCACTTGATCTTCCAGATTCCGAGACGGTGCGCGATCGGCGTGTAGATGTCAAGCGTTTCGCGCGCGATTGCAACTTGTTTGGTGGGCGGCAGGCTCGCGAGCGTGCGCATGTTGTGCAGGCGATCCGCAAGCTTGATGATGATGACGCGGATGTCTTTGGCCATTGCCATGAACATCTTGCGCAAATTTTCGACCTGCGCTTCTTCCTTCGATTGATACGGAATGCGCGTCAGCTTCGTAACGCCCTCGACGAGCTTGGCGATCTCTTGACCGAACTCGCTTGCGACCTGCTCGCTCGTGATTGAGGTGTCCTCAACGACATCGTGCAGAATCGCGGCGGCAATCGTCGCGCGGTCCATCTCGAGTTCGGCCAGCACGCCGGCTACCGCCAACGGATGTTCGATGAAGGACTCGCCCGATGCGCGCTGCTGCCCCTCATGGGCATTGTAAGCGGCCTCATAGACGCGCTTAAGCCACGACCCGTCGAGTGACGGGTCGTAGGTCTGGACTCTTGCGATCAGCTCGTCAATCGTCACGTACGCATCCCTCTATCCCTATGATGCCATAGCCCCAGCGCGGGATGCAAAAAAAAAGAGTTCCGGCCGCTTCTTACTTCTTCGGGTCGAAGGCGATGTAGCTGATCTTGCCGCCTTTGTCGGTTGCGATCGATTCGATCCAATTGGCCGTTGTCGGCATCATTGGAACCGAGATCGGGTGCTCGAATTCCACGGTGTACTGCGAGACGGTAATCCCGTTGCGAACCTCATTCCCGGCGTAGGCAAAGGTCTTGACCGCACCACCGCGGCCGAACAGCTGCGCAGCGCTCGCGACGTCTGAATCGGTGAAATGTGCGTTCACCTGGCTCGTGTATTGGCTGCGGTCGATCTTGCCGGCACGAAGAGCGTCAAGCTGAGCGCGAGCAAGGGCGGTGACCGTCGGATTTTCGACCGCAGTCGTGGCTGCAGCCGTTTGTGCAAGCACCGGCGATGACTGGACGACCGTCAGCATTGCAAAGGCGACGGTGACCGTCGCCTTTGTTAGAGTAGAAACCACTACATCTTTGGAGCGAAGAGCAAATAGCTGATCTTGCCGTCTTTGTCGGTCGCGATCGATTCGATCCAGTCGGCCGTTGTCGGCAAAGTCGGCATCTCGGGCACCGCGACCGGACGTTCGAACGTCACGGCATATTGCGTAACCTGAACGCCGGATTGCACCGCATTCCCCGAGTATGCGAAAGTCTTGATTGCTCCACCGCGACCAAGCAGCTGTGCTACCTGGCCAACGAGCGCATCCGTGATGTGCGCGTTTGCATCGGCATTGTATTGGGTCCGATCGATTTTGCCGGCGCGAAATGCGTCGATCTGAGCACGAGCGAGCGCGGTTGTCGTCGGGTTTTCAGCCGCGGTTGAAGTTGCGGCGGATGGAGCGGGAGCCGTTTGCGCTAGAGCCGGCGTGCCGGAAATGAGCGCGGCAGCAATAGCAGTCGTAATGGAAAAAGAAAAAAGACGCACGAGGCCTCCTAAAAAGATCAGTATTGGATGAACGAGAGAACGTTGGCGTCGCCGATTTTGTCGCGTCCGTGCAGTTCCTTCAGCTCGATGAGGAAGGCAAAGCCTTCGATCTTCGCACCGAGCCGCTGCAGCAGCTTCCCCGTCGCGGCGGCGGTACCGCCCGTAGCGAGCAGATCATCGACGATTAAGACGCGTGCGCCGTGCCCGATCGCATCATCGTGAATCTCGAGCGAGTTCGTCCCATACTCGAGCGCGTATTCCTCGGTGAGCTTCGAGCCCGGCAATTTGCCCGGCTTGCGAACCGGTACGAATCCGGCGCCGATAGCGTAGGCGACCGGAGCGCCGAGTATGTAGCCGCGCGCTTCGATGCCGACCACGTAATCGATCCCTTGCCCGGAATACCGCTCGACGAAGAGATCGATCGCCGCTTTGAAGCCGTCCTTGTCACGCAATAGTGGGGTAATGTCGCGAAAAAGGATGCCTGGAATCGGGAAATCGGGAATTGACCGTACTAATGACGTCACGTCCACGGCGGCATGGGATTCGTGGAACGTGGCCTACCGCCTTTTCGTTTAGTTGGCGGTAGCGCATACGCAGAGAAAGGATCGGCATGAAACAGAAGATTGTCGCGTCCGCCTTGACCGTGGGACTCACGCTCGCAAGCTTCTCTCCCGCGTTCGCAGACGGCGCTGCAAGCACTCGCAACATCTTGATCGGGGGCGCTGCAGCCGCGCTTCTCGTTACGAACTACAACCACAAGAAGCGGCAGAAGCAGGCCGAGTTGCGCGAGCAAGCCCGCCGCCAAGAAGCCTTCCGCTCGTGGTTCTACAACAAGTACGGTTACTACCCGACCGACCAACAGTTCCGCGAGTGGTACTACCGGACATACGGGGTAAATCCAAAATAGATCGGCGGCTGACCTAAACGACGCAAGCTAGACATCAGACAGAGTCATCCGCCTCTGGGGGATGGCTCTCTTTTTTGTTCGGAAACGACACCGACTACCGGCGGCGTTTGATAATCGCATTTGCGATTGCGATCGCGCTGCACGAGATCGTGGCGGCATTCGTTCATTGGTTGCGCCAGCCGGCGGAGGCGCCCGAGCAAATAAGTGTCCTCCACATCGTTCGTATCGAACGCCGCCCGACGCCAAAGCCGACGGCACGCCCGACGCCGAAAGCGACCGCAACTCCGCACGTCGTCGTGAAGGTCAATCCGGCGCCGGCAGCCCCAAAGGCAGCGCCACATAAGGGTGCAGCAAAGGCGATTGCACACACCGTACACCACGCGCCGCACATCGAGCACATCGTCGTTCCAAAAATCGCGCACGCCGGCCCAGGTTTGACGCGGAGCGGTGCGGGAACCGGCGCGAACGGAACATCGCGCGGTACGGGAACGGGCTCAGGTGGTCAAGGAACGGGAACGGGCTCCGGCGGCCGTGGAACCGGCAACTACGCGAGCGCGAACGAGCCGTGCGGCTACGTCGAGTTCGTGCCGAATGCCGAGCCGATCTACGACAAGAACTCGGGCGCGTTCCGAGAGACGATCAAGATGACCGTGCACTATCCGGACGGACACGTTGACTCTCAGCGCTTAGATTGGCTGTGGTACTACCCAAGCGAATCGGCGGACCCTTGGTCAGCCCAAAACGAAAAACTGCATCCCGACGCTCCGATCCCGTTCCAACCTCCCCCGTCCGACAAAGCCGCGGGGGAGCCCCCGATCGTGCAATACGTCGTCCAGCACTCGACAGCTGACGGCTACACGCTGCTAAAGCAGTGTCCGCCGGCTCCGCGCTAAGCGCGGAGCACGACGGTTGCTTGATTAGTAGCCGGCTTGGCGCCGGATCGAGAGATTTTGATTCAGTTGAACGACCATCGGCGCATTTTGCGGGATCTGGATATTCGCTTGATAGTTTTGGCCGATCAAGAAACCGCTCAATGCTCCGAGCCACGAACCCATCGTCGACGCTGAGCCGAAGACCGTCTTTCCGATCGCATTGCCGACGAGCATGCCGCCTAGCGTCGTCGCAACGACTCGTGCGCCACTCTTCTGCTGGTTGCGTTGTTGCGCCGACACAAGGTAGCCCTCAATGGGCGCCTGAGTGCCGTCGTACAACTGGATCGTATTAAACTGAAGCCCGATGGCCGGCTTCGTGCCTTGACCGGCCCGCTGCACCTGCACAACTTGGCCGCTGATCACCGCGCCTGCCAGGCTCGGATCCGGTAACGGCGCCTGAACGTGCGCCGTGAAACCGTCGCCGACTTGAGCGGTACCACTGTTGATCGTGTTGTCGAGCGTCACGTTGATTTGCGTGCCCGCCGGAATCGTTAGGGTTGCAGCCCAAGCGGCGATTGGCAGCAGCGCAAGCAACGCGGCGCAGGCAACTACCCTCTTCTTATTAACCATGGAATCTGTTCACCTCACGTCGGGTCGAATTTAATGATAAAACGATATCCCGGATGGCAGGGTTCCTTAATCGC
>JAFARW010000208.1 GCA_019245275.1 Vulcanimicrobiota bacterium | reverse complement strand
TACATCACCGATGTCGGAATGACCGGGCCGACGCAAGGCGTCATTGGCATGGACGAGGGCGCCGTGCTCGACCGCTTCATCAGCGGATTTTCAGAACGTTTCAGCGTCCAGAAGAACGGCTCGAAGCAATTCTGCGCGGTCGTCGTCAGGGCCGATGCGCAATCCGGACGCGCGCTCGATATCAAGCGCATCTTTCAGCGAGGACTACCATGATCATCGAATCTGCCGCCATTCCCCAACCGACTACTCCGCCTGTCGTGACCGAGTCCGAACCGCTGCCTGAGAAAACGACGAGCGTGCCGAGCATGCTCAAGGTGTCCGCGAAGAGCAGTCCAAATGCGGTTGCCGGCGCGCTAGCGGCCGTGCTTCGGGATCGCGAAAGCGCCGAAATGCAAGCGGTTGGAGCGGGCGCCATCAACCAGGCAGTCAAGGCCGTTGCGATCGCGCGCTCGTATCTGAAAGCGGGAAATTTGGATTTGCAATGCACGCCGTCGTTCATCGACATTGAGATCGGCGGGAAAGCCAGGACGGGGATATCGCTCATGATCGTACGCCGCGCCGCTTGATCGTCGACTTCCACTCGCATACTTGCGAGAGCGACGGGACGCTCTCGCCCGCCGAACTCTGCGGCGTCATGCAAAAGCGTGGCGTCGCGGTCTTTTCAATCACCGACCACGACACGCTTGCCGCCTACGATGGGTTGAGCGTGCCGCCGGGCATGCGCGTCATCGTGGGCATCGAGGTCAACACCAGCTATCGTGGCAATGAAGTCCACGTTCTCGGATTCGGGATACGCCGAAACGACGAGCATTTTGAGCAACTGCTCGAGTACAACGTGCGGGCGCGTCGAGAACGAATCGAACGAATCGTCGAGCAACTAAAAGAAGCCGGCTATCCGATCACACTCGAGCAAGTGCTTGCAGAAGCCGGAGGTGCACGCCCGTTAGGGCGGCCGCATGTGGGCAAAGCTCTGATACGGCACGGTCACATCGCCGACATCGAGACGGCGTTTCGCTTGCTGTTGCGCCACGGCAAACCGGGCTACGTTGCCTCAACGCACATTACGCCGCAACAAGCGATCGCAGAAATCGGTGCCGCGGGCGGAGTCGCGGTCTTAGCGCATCCCGGACGCTTGCGCGATTACGGGATCATCGACGAACTCGCCGCCGATGGGTTGCGCGGGTTAGAAGTTTTCTATCCAAGGCACGATCGAGCGCAAACGCAGTTCTTTCGCGACACGGCGCGACGGTTAAGCCTGGTGATGACCGGGGGATCGGATTTTCACGACGCTCGCTACAATTCGCGCGGCGTCGGCATCGAAGTCGAAGCGGCAGACATCCAGCCGTTCTTGGATACGGTTACGTAGCGGCTAGGCGCAGGCGGATTTTTTGGATTAACAGCGCGGCGCGCTGTTCGAGTTCGGTTAGCCGCGCCGCCTGTAGTGCGATCGTCGCGTGATCGCGCATGTACTTGTGGTTGATGCGTACGTTGTAAGCGCACGCCGCGAGCGCGGCACCGGCGAATTCGGCCGCACAACCGAGATCGCTCCGCAAAGCCCGCGTGCTGACCTCGATCGCCTGTTCGGTGAGATCAAGGAGCGTGACCGCATCGGCTGCGGCATTCAGGGGAGCATCGGCAGCGCGGCGCAGTGCGTTTTGCAATGCCTTGGCGCGCGCAGCGGTTTCACCATCGGTGCGTTTTGGAAGTTTTTGCGCTTTGACAACCGCCTGATACGCTTTCTCATCGAGTGAACGCGCCGCCAGAAATTTTTTGCGCAACGCATCAGCTTGCTTAATGATGCGCTCCGCGGCTTTCTTTTGATCTTTGGATTTCGCGTTCTGTGCGGTGATGCGACAGACCATCGCGAGCAGCGCTGCTCCAGCGCTTGCTACAAACATCGCAGCACTGCCGCCGCCGGGCGTCGCGCTCGACGATGCAAGTTTGGACAGATACTTGTCCAGCGTTTCCATGAACCGTTTGTTGTCTGACGGGACCTGCAGGCCTTGCGAAGAAGAGGATTGCGCCGAAAATCCCCTCTTATTTAGGAGTCGCATTTGTCAGTTGTCGAGGAACGCACGCGCGTAGGCGCGACCGTGCAAGGTGATGTCAAGGATTTAAATCTCGCGGAGAGCGGTCGTGCGCGAATCGCTTGGGCCAAGAGCTACATGCCCGTGCTCACCCAGATCAATGAACGGTTTGAGGAGACGCGACCACTGCGTGATGTGCGGATCGGCGCATGCCTGCACGTCACGACCGAGACGGCCAATCTGATGCTCGCGCTGCAAGCCGGCGGCGCGAAGCTCGCGCTGTGCGCCAGCAATCCACTCTCAACGCAAGACGATGTCGCCGCCGCGCTCTGCGAATATGGCATTCCCACGTACTCGATTAAAGGCGAAGATCACGAGACGTATTATCGCCACATCGAGTCCGTTATCGCGACCAAGCCGCAGATGACGATGGATGATGGATGCGATCTCGTGACGACGCTCTTTACGAAACATAGCGATCAGCTTGGCGACATGCTCGGCGGGTGCGAGGAGACGACGACGGGCGTGATCCGACTTCGAGCGATGGAAAAGGAAGGCGTTTTGCCCTACCCGATCGTCGCGGTCAACAATGCGCTGACGAAGCACATGTTCGACAATCGTTATGGAACGGGCCAATCGACGCTCGACGGTATCATTCGCGCAACGAACGTGCTCTTAGCGGGCCGAGTGGTTGTCGTGTGCGGTTACGGCTGGTGCGGCCGCGGTATCGCATCGCGCGCTGCCGGCCTTGGCGCGCACGTCGTCGTGACCGAAATCGATCCGCGTAAAGCGATCGAAGCGACGATGGACGGATACCATGTGATGTCGATTGCAGAGGCCGCAGTGATCGGCGATGTCTTTGTTACGGTAACCGGAAACTATCACGTCATTCGCGGCGAGCACTTCAAGCTGATGAAAGACGGTGCGATCGTCTGCAACTCCGGACACTTCAACGACGAATTGGACCTCGATGCGATTGCGGAAATGGCGTTGCGAAAAACGCAGCCGCGCGAGTTCGTGGAACAGTTCGAATTGCACGACGGACGCAAGGTTTGTATCTTAGCGCAAGGGCGCTTGATCAATCTGGCGGCAGGCGAAGGCCACCCCGCGGCTGTGATGGATATGTCGTTCGCGAACCAAGCGCTATGTGCGGTCTACTTGGCGCAACGCCACAAAGAGCTCGAAAAGCGCGTCTACGACGTTCCGCTCGAGATCGATGAAGAAGTCGCTGCGCTCAAGCTCAGCTCGCTCGGCATTTCGATCGACACGCTGACGCCGGAGCAGAGCAAATATATGGCTTCGTGGTCGGAGGGGACGTAAGAATGGCGTATCGGCGTCTGTTTACAAGCGAATCAGTAACCGAGGGTCATCCTGACAAGGTCGCGGATCAGATTTCAGATGCGGTGCTCGATGCGATCTTACGCGACGATCCAAACGGTCGCGTCGCGGTTGAGACGTTTGCGATCACGGGGCAGATTCATATCGCCGGCGAGGTGTCGACGAACACGTACATCGACATTCCAAAGATCGTGCGCGAAACGATTGCCGACATCGGCTACACGAAATCATCAGTCGGCTTCGATGCCGAGACGTGCGGCGTCAGCGTTTCGATCGACGAGCAATCGCCCGATATCGCGATGGGCGTCGACAAATCGCTCGAGGTTCGCGGAGGCGCAACCGATGAGTTCGAGTTACTCGGCGCCGGAGATCAAGGAATGATGTTCGGATACGCATGTCGCGAGACCGAAGAACTCATGCCGCTCCCAATCACGCTGTCCAACAATCTCGCGCGCCACGCGGCAGCCATGCGCAAGAATGGAGACATTCCGTATCTGCGTCCCGACGGGAAGTCACAGGTGACGATCGAGTACGATGGACAGCGCCCGGTCCGAGTCGATGCGGTTGTGGTATCGGTTCAGCACGATCCTGATATCGCGCTCGATGTGATTCGCACCGAGGTGACGGAGAAGGTCATCAACCACGTGATTCCGACTTCGCTGCGCGACAGCGATACGCGTATCTACGTCAACCCGACAGGCCGCTTTGTGATCGGCGGACCAAAAGGTGACGCCGGATTGACGGGACGCAAGATCATCGCCGATACGTACGGCGGGATGGCACGTCACGGCGGGGGCGCGTTTTCCGGCAAGGATCCAACGAAGGTCGATCGTTCCGGCGCGTACGCTGCGCGCCACGTTGCCAAGAACATTGTTGGGGCGGGCTTGGCGGATCGTTGCGAGGTGCAGGTTGCTTACGCGATCGGCGTTGCGCGTCCGATGAGCGTCTTGGTCGAAACGTTCGGAACCGGCAAGATCGAAGATCCCAAGATCGCGCAACTCGTCGAGAAGCATTTCGATCTACGTCCGGCAGCGATCATCCACCGCCTCGCTCTGCGCCGCCCAATTTACAAACAAGTCGCCGCGTACGGACACTTCGGAAGGCCCGAACTCGATCTGTCGTGGGAGCGTTTGGATAAAGCAGAAGCGCTGCGCGCGGATGCTGGTCTTAAAGCGGAGCCGAAGTTCCGCGTCGCCACGCTAACCGGCTAATGCGCGTTTGATTGTGGGCAACCGATTACCGTAAAGTCGCCGATTCGCGCTAGCTTCTGACCTAAGGGCCCCATTAGCCACACTTGCCAGCGACTGTTGTTACCGGCATTGCACAGTTCGCGCGGCGCAATCGCGGTGCGCGTTCGTCCACTGCCAAGAAGCGGGGCTGTGGCCGGTTCGGGCAAGATGCTTGCAACTTGGGGTGGTTCGAAACGTAGGGCGGTCAGCCGTCCGGGATGCTTTGCGAAAACCGTCACCGTCAATTGCGTTCCCACCGAGCCCAAGCACGGGCCAACGCCCGCGATCGCGTGCAGCCGCGGGGAACACGGCTTCACACCTGGCGCACTTTGTGCATCGGGTGCGACAAATAGGGTCAATCCAACGGCGGCAGTGATCGCAGCAACAAATAGCTTCATAGTGTTCCTATTCCCCGATACGAAAAATTAGCGGCTCTCGTTGCGAACGACCGGCATGAGCGCTCCAACCAGCGCGATTGCAAGATAGCCCAGCGCCGAGATCGTCATGGCGACGTGCGCGCCGACGTGGTCCGCAACGTATCCGAGACCGATCACTGCCGGAACCATCCCGAGCAGCACGACCAGCCGCACCGCGCCGACCACGCGACCGACCATATGCTCGGGAGTGATGCGTAAGCGCCAGCCGATGATCTGTGATATCTCGAAGTTCGCAGCCATGTTTGCGAGTGCCCAAAAGAGCGCCGCAACGTAGAGATTACTCGCGAAGAGAAACGGGATGAAGATCAGCGCATCAAAGAGCATCGCGCACATTAGCGCACGACCAAAAGGCCAGCGTTTCGCGGTCTTGCCTGCAAACAGTGATCCGGCGATCGCGCCCGCGGCGCTGATTCCTAAGAAGAAGCCGACCTGATGATCTGAAGCAGCAAATTGCCGCTTCAAATACGGAATCAGAATCGCATAGCCGCCGAAGCCGAACGCATTCATCGCTAAGCTGAGGAACGACATCGTCCGCATCGGAACGTCGCGCATTAAAAACCGGAAGCCCTCGGCGACGTCATTGATCAGCTCCCGCGGAGATGGGGCGCCATTGCGCTCGTCCGGTCCGAGCGTCGGCACACGTGAGAGCGAGATTTGCGAGATGCCATAGGTAAACGCGTTCATCGTTAGCGCCGGCAGCGGGCCAAGCAATGAAAATAGCGCGCCGCCGATGACCGGCGTCACGAGGTTGGTCGCGCTTTCAGCCGCGACGAGCGCTGAGACGGCTTCGGTTGTACGCTCGCGCCCAAGCAGATAAGGAATGCTCGGCGCTTGTCCGCCTAAGAAGAACGACGCGGCGATCGAGATGATCACGAGCCCGCCGTACACCATCGTCAGCGTCAGCGTATGCGTCGCGTACATGATCGCAAACGTCGCCATTACGGCAAAGCGCACGAAATCGCAGCCGATCATCAGCTTGCGCCGATCGAGACGATCCGCAAACGAACCGGCGATCGGTCCGAAAAATGCGAACGGTGCGACTTCCAGTACCAAACTGATGCCGGTCGAGAGCGCGGAATGCGTCAGGTAGTAGACGAGCAACGGAACGGCGAGCAAACGCAAACCGTCGCCCAGATAGCTGAACGCCTGTCCGATGTAATATTGTCGAAAGCTTCGCGACGCAAAGATGCTGTCGCCGGCGGTAATCATCACAACCTCACGTGATATAAAGTGAAAAACCGTTTTCCGACCCGCCATGTCGGATGCGCGAACGGCCGTACGCGTTTATACCGTACCGAACGCGTCCCCGTCAAGGAGGGAGCCCTTGCGCCGCGTATCAGAGCGGGGTACAATCGTCGCCGGTCCGGATTAGCTCAGTTGGTAGAGCAGCTGACTGTTAATCAGCGGGTCGTTGGTTCGAGTCCAACATCCGGAGCCAAGTAACAAGGAAGCCACCCGAATCGAGTGGCTTTCTGGTTACTGCTGCGTCACGTTGGCGAGAAGCGTTATCAGCAGCGCCACTTGCGCGCTATCGAAGATCGAGTCCGGATCCGGAGCCGAATGTCCTCAAACCGTAGACGGAGCAGGCAAGCCAAACGCGGCGTCCGAGTTTAACGGGATATACTCGTTCCGGCTGAAGCGGCCGCTGACGGGCTCCAGGAATTCCTGAACGTCTTTAACTGACGGCGCTTCCCATAGGCACGTTGCTGTCTTGCGGTCGTTCCCGCTTAAGTACTGGTGCAACTTGAGATGCGGCGGAATGCGCTCCGTTGCACTTTTGGCGGAAGACTCGAACTGATCGGGATCACTGATGCGATGGATCACGGTAATGAACATAAGGATCATCCTTTCTTTGAGGCTGGAGCTTAGGGAGAGAAGCAGACTGTGTAATGTAATATCGCTGTTGTGTGAGTCATAATGTGCGGCCGCTAGGTTCTGATCAGTTTCAACCTAGCGCGGAAGCATCGAGTTTGCGGCACGAAGCATCTCTGCTTTTCTGGCGGCGTGAAGGGCAACAACATACCAAACATGATGCCGCCAAAAGCCAAGTACGGACTCGCCGCATGAAGCGCCGCAGCGAAATGGAACAAACATCGCCGTCGTGCCATCGCGCAGCTTGACGCTCTGACGATTAGGGTCCCGCGAAAATTGGGCCATGTCATCTTGAATCCCGCCCGTGACGCTGCCGCCGTCGCAGGCACCCGCATAGCAGTGGGGTGCCAAACCAAAATAGATGCGGTATTTGCCGGGCTTGGCGAGATCGACGTTTTCGTATACGCGGCTCACTCCCCAATCTGGCATCACCGAGGGGATCAACACCGGAATGTGCGCGTGCTGATAAACCTGCGCCGGTGTTATCGCCCCGCTAACTACGAAAATGATTCCGAGCAGCATCTCTCTGCGCGATTGGTCGTCGCGTTTGAGTTGGCCTTTTGGAAGCGTTCCACGCGTGTGCGCCGAAGGTCAGAGGCCGGAGGAGTCAAGGATGCCGATGCTGCTTTATCGCCGCGGTGTATTGGCTGCGCTCGCTGTCGTTTTTCTAACTGCGGCAGCCACGACGCCGCGTCTCGTGACACGCGCTCAGAACTTTCATGCCGTGCGTAGCTTCGGAGTTGGGTCGTCCAAACGCGAGGCCGAAATTAAGCTCAGCTATCCTTCGATCGCCGGCGGCCCGTCGATTGCGGCTCGCTCAGCATTGAACCACGCCGTCTTAAATTTCGTGCTAGGCAACGAATTCGGCCAGTCGCGTAAGCCCGCTTCCTCGCCGAACGCGCTGGCGGCCGATTTCTTTACGGCTTACGAGAATTATTATGCGAGTTCGAGAAAAATGCACACATTTGCCCAACCGTATCTGCTCGAGCGCGCAGTTCGAATACTCAATACCGGGCCGCACGTTGTTTCGCTACAAATGGACGAATTTTCGGATATGGGCGGCGCTCACCCCAACTCCTTGACATTGCTCGCGAACGTCGACGCCCTCTCTGGCAAGGTGCTCACGATCGACGACCTCATCATCCCCGGCAGCAAGACAGCCCTCATGCGGATCGCTGAGCGCTATTTCCGCAACGCGCGTAGCATCCCGCAAAATCAGCGATTCACGAGGAGTGGCGACTTCTTCTCAGAGCAAGGAAAGTTCGTCTTGCCAAAAGAGGTCGCGATAGAGAGCACGGGTTTGCGGCTGTACTATAATTCTTACGAGGTCGCATCGTACGTCGACGGGCCGACCGATTTTACGATTCCGTTCTCAGCCCTTGCGGGAGTTATACGTCCGAATCTCCCGTAACAATTTCCATCTCAAACTCCGAAGCGAACGGGCGTAATGAAAAGGACGACGCACGCGGCCAGCGCGATTGCCACCGCGTCTTCGGCGAGAGCGGCTGCAATTGCGCCCAACCGTTCGATCATCCACAGACGGACGGCCTTGCCTCCGTAAGCCCCGGCGAGTGCGCCAATCAGGCCGAGAAGCGCACCGCCGAATGGCGATGCTGCATGCCACGCGCAAATCATCCAACCGACGAACGCGCCACTCACAATTCGCGCGATGAGGCCGGGTGGGAACGTGCGTGGGGGCGCCTTTGGCGACAAATCTCCGAGTAGCTCGATAATCGCTAAAATCCCCAAAATGTAGCCCGCAAGCCCGCCGCGTGCAAGATAGAGCGCTGCCGGTGCGGTCATACTGCGAAGACCGGCAACAATGCCGAGCAGCAAGGCGCCGATGAGTGCCGATAGCATCCGAGATCTCCTTTGAAGTTGCGGCGAAGGTCTCTAGAGCGTTACCCGAAAGAAGCGCAAATGCAACGATACCTTTATGTCGTGGCGCTGCTTGTTATGTTGCAGCCGGCGGCAGCGAACGCCGCGCCGTGCATCAAACTCGATTCCCAGTCCTACTGTATGGCGTGGTCGGCGAGCGATACTTGGGTTAGCAAACGTGAGTACTTGCGAGCCGGTGAGACCGTCAACCATTGGCAAAACATGGTGACCATCATCCGATACAACGATCTGTCGTCGATCCGGCAAGTCATTCCGCGGTATTTTGCGACGATTCGGCCGTATCTCGGAAGCGACGCGCACCCGCAATGGGTGACGCCGAAACACGCGCTTCATAAAGAAGCCATGGCGACTCGGCTCGTGCTTTCGACACCGGACAATTCGGAGTCCGAATATGTGGTCGCGTATTTTTTTAGCAACGGTCAAAAGCCGGCGTACGCGATCATCTTTTCGCAGCACATCCCGTTACCGTACGGAACACCGACCATGGCACAATATGGGAGATGGCTAGATGACATGCAAGCGATTCGTCCGTGAAAATGATACAAGTCCGCTTTAAGCTTGCTGTGCTTTTCTCATTGGCGATCCTCGTCGGCGCCGGGACTCCGGCCCCGGCGGATTACGGAAACGCGGCGGACGTTGCAGCAATACGCAAAGTGATTCAAAGCGAGCCGCAGCGGGCGTGCAAGGTCGCGCATGCGGATCGCATCGTCGTCGTCGGCTCGTACGCGCTTGCCGACGTTAGCTGCGATTTCGGCGGTGAGGAACTCTACGCCAAACGACACGGGGCCTGGATGCACGCCGTGCACGGCAAACCGATGGTCCCCGCGTGCGCGATCCGAGATGCCGGCGCGACGCTGAATCTTGCGACGCAACTTCTCAAGCGCTTCGGCCAGTACAAGAATCAGCTCAAGGAATTCCCCAACTGTCTAAAGCCGTGATCTTTTGCCGTTTCGACTCGCCGAAAGTGGGAATCATCAAACATCGTTACAAGCGCTTGGTCGGGCCTTCGGCAAGGCGGCTGTGCGTTTCTTTTGATCCTTGCGGGCTGCAGCAGCGCTAGCAACTCCGCAAACCTGCCATCTTTTGCCGTACCCGACGCGATAGGACAGTTCTCCGTGCCCCAGCCCCATCAGATCGTGGGGCGCGGGTCCGCCGCTGCGCGCATGTGGTACGGCTGCCAGATCGGCTCACCCGGCGGCGACTTTTGGGACGAGGACGTTACGAATGCGCCTCTCGATCCAGAGAGCGCTGAGATGATCGCCTCGGTGGATGCCGCTGCACAGAACATGGGCATCCCGGATATTGACATGGGCTTCAGCGACGATCAACGTAACGCACGCGGTTATTCCGGCGGCCTGTATCCGATCAATCTTGCGGCGGCCGGCACTCCGACAGTGCCCGTGCAAGCTCGCGTCGCCTGGCATCTCCACCCGCCCAGCCCAGTGCCGTGGACATCATCTTTCAACTTCGAGTATCCGGGCAGTGACGAGCACTATTTTGTCGTCGACGCAACGATGGCACCGGAATGTCACGACTACGAGTATTACTGGGCCGACATTCACGCGGGTCACGGTGGCGCGTACATTCGCGCCTACGCCGGCATGGAAATCAACCTCCGGACAACTCAACTCATTGCTAAAGACGGCGGTCCGACCGTTACCGGAATCAACTATCTTCCGTCTGCAATCACCGCCGATGAGCTCGCGGCGCCGGGTGCACCGATTCGCCACGTGCTTAACTTCGTCGCTCCGAGCAAAACGATCAACCTTGCGCTTCACGGTCTGATGTGCAAGTGCCACCGTTATCCCGCGCTTAACGACGGCGTGCCTTATGGTGGCCCCGCCGGCATACCTCAATCTGAGCAGTTGCCGGAGGGCGCGCAACTGCGCTTACATTTCTTCTACCCGGAGAACGGAACGGAACCGTGCAATCGCGTTTTGGAAGCAATGAAACACTACGGCATGGTTTTTCGTGATACCGGCTCCGCCTATCCCAGCAGCAACATCGTCAACACGGTCGATTATCCGAATCAAATGGCCAACGACGATGCCAATCTTTCGTGTCTCATCGCATTACGCTACGACGACTTCGACGTCGTAGCCGCGCATAAATAGGGTGCCGTATTTCGTCGTTATTCGCGAACGCAGTTCAGGTTGGGATTGGTCTAAGCCGATGCGCCAACAGAGTCAATGGGAGGCGCACGCCGCATTCATGGATGCGGCAACCGACGAGGGGTTCATCGTCGCCGGCGGTCCGCTGGGCGATGAAAATGAGGCAACCCAGGTCATGCACGTCGTTGATGCCCTGGATACGGGCGAGATCGAATTGCGTCTCGCGCAAGATCCGTGGACGCCGATGCGTCTGTTGAAGACGGTCAGCGTCGAGCCGTGGACGGTTTTGTTAGGCGGTTTTCGCGCCTAGCTTAGCCGCGTGAAGCCGTCGCGGCTCCAGTTTTCGCTGCCGACGCCGTTGTGCACGATAAATAAGCCTGTTGGATCATATTTCTGTTTGATCTGCGCGAGCCGCGCATAGTTCGAACCCCAGTATTGCTGCTGCCAGTGCGGGTCGAAGTATGATGCTTCCGATACGTACGAACCGCCGTTTGGGACGATTGCTCTCAGTTCGTTCATTGACGAGTGCACGCCGCTGACGTACTGCCCGGCATCGGACATCTTCACCTCATGTCCGCGCAAGCCCGGATAGATGTCTTGATCGGACATTGCGATAATAGCGAGGGCAAAGGCGTCGAGCATTGCGGGATTCGTCGCCGTATCGCGCGCGCGGGCTACTGCATCCGCCGGTGCGCCGCTTAAGCCTTTATTGAAATGTAAGCCGACAGTCCAATGACGCGTTGCTGCAAAGAGGGCGTCGACGAATCGGCCGCGGTTTTCCGTGGCCAGCAGCGACTGCGGCAGCCAAAGCGATTCGAATGCGTAAATGAACTGGCCGACCTGATCCCCATCCCCGGTCCACCAGAAGTTGCGCGGGTTCGCGCCTGCGCGCGGATCGACCGTTACCGCGTGCGGATCGTACCGCTTGATGAAATCGGGATCCCACCAATGCTGCGCCGGACCGGCGACCACGCCGACCGGTTCGCGGTACGAATAATCCTTTGGCGACGTAGCAACCCAATCGAAAAATGGCTTCCACAACGCTTGCAATGCCGCTTGATCGAGGCCTTGGGAGACCATCGAAAGCGACAGAAAATTCGAGCGATGGAAACCGAGCTGCTCGCCCCAATGTGGATTGTGCAAGCTCTCGGCATAAAATGATACAACACGCTCGATCAGTCGGTGGTACGCAGCGTCTGAATTTGCTTTGATCGACCCGTAGGCTGCGCCAAAAAATTCGGGCAGGTCATGGGTCATCAGCGTAAGCCGCGTAATGACGCCGAAGGTACCGCCGCCGCCGCCCTTCAGTGCCCAGAAGAGGTCCGAGTTTTGGCAAGCATTTGCAATGCGGATCTTGCCATCCGCGGTCACGACTTCGGCCTCAAGCAAACTGCCCGCCGCGCTGCCGTAGTTCTTTGAGAAACTCCCGAAGCCGCCGCTTGAGACAAGGCCCGCGACGCCGACCGTCGTGCATCCGCCGCCCTGCACGTAACGTCCGTGTTGGGTCGTGACTGCGTTGTAAACGCGGCCCCAGATATTGCCGGCTCCAACGGAAACAGCGTGCAGCGGCGCGCTCGAGCAACCTTGCGGCACGAATGCATCGTGCATGACGATCTGATCCATCGGATGCGTCCAAACCAGCATTGAATCAGGCGCATTTGATGTGCCTTGATAGCTGTGCCCGCCCCCTCGAACGGCGACACGCAGATCATGCTCGCGTGCGAACTTCACAGCCGCTGCGACATCGGCGGCAGACTTGGCTGCAACTGCATAGACACTCGGATGCGTCGTCCAGGCCTCTAGCCAGCCCAGCGTTTGCGTGACGTTCGGGGTTTCGTTGATGTAATACGGGTTTTTTAAGTTATTGAATAATGTCGCGCATTCGCTCGCCGTCGCGCATCGGGTAAATGCATTACGCAGCGTCAATAATCTCCCACCGACTTGCGCACGCAGGCGCGTCCACTGGGCCATCGACGGCCAACGTGCCGTCCCGGGACGCGCTCGCGTAAATGCTGCCGCCGTACCGATCGAGCGCACAGCGGAAGCAATCGTGGGTGCAAGGGGCAACGCCGTGAGCATTGCCAAAATCGTTTTGCGCTTCATGCGATTCTCAGGAGCGCGTGCGCGGATTAGGGCCACCTCGAACCATCGGCATATTGCACTGACGTGACGCGATAGGAAACGAACTGCGTCTGAAGGAGTGGAAGCGCCGCCGTGCCTTGATTGCTTAGCAGACAATTTTCCGCGAGCGATCGAGGTGCAAACGCACCCTGCGCCGACGATTGATATTGGTCGACGGTCGTTGGGCCGGCGATCGCGACGTTCGGTGAAAAAGTGCCGGTGCGTTCGAAGTGGAGCGATGTGATCGGCTGACTGTTGGCGTCGAGAAGCGGCAAATCGAAGGCGATCTTCGTCGCCGCTACTCGGGCGACGTTCGTGAACGAGAGGCAGACGAGCGCCGCGCTTCCGTCGTTCTTGATGGCGGCAAATCCATTTTGAATCGTGATGCCGCCGACCGGAGCCGTCTGTTGCAAAGTCGCGCGCGCCAACGGCACGACACGCCAATCGCCGGGTGAGGGCGTCGGCGCCGGTCCTCCGCATGAAACGTAGTTGAAAGAATCGATAGGGAAGCGCTTGGGCCCGATCATCGCATCCGTTGCCCCGCGTTCGCAAAGCGCGCCGCGTCCTTTTGAGTTCAGCCACATCAAGACCGCATTGCGGTCGCGGTCTGCAAGCGAGAGCACTTGCGCTTCGGCCTGCTGCCAATCAATCGTGGTCATCGGTGGCGCCGCCGGGTTTGCCGCCCACCAGACGACTTGTTGGAAAGAAGAAGTGCTGAGGCCGCGTAGCGTCGCGAGCACGGATTGTAACTGCGGCGATGCGTAATCGCGTGCGGAAACGATCGCTCCCAATCCGCCCAGACAAAAGATAAGGCCAAATGCAAAACGCTTCAGGCGCATATTTGTCCCTCCGGTGAGAGTGCGATGTTTTAGCGCGAGAACATGAGTGCCTGCAGCGAAGGGGCGCGAAGGCAGTATCGGAAAAAGCCGCGCAAATGGCTCCTTTGCCGCCGGCTTTGCAAGCGGTGCTTTTTATCGGCATCTTGGTCTTACTCTCTAGCGCCGGCGTCTTGCTCGCCCGTCGCTTCGCACCCCAAACGATCCTCGCCGAACACAACCATCTTGCCGG
The DNA here is from genome assembly GCA_019245275.1 of Vulcanimicrobiota bacterium. Classification (GTDB taxonomy): domain Bacteria; phylum Vulcanimicrobiota; class Vulcanimicrobiia; order Vulcanimicrobiales; family Vulcanimicrobiaceae; genus JAFARW01. The sequence goes on along the minus strand of JAFARW010000208.1, from coordinate 1,061 downwards.
GTATGTCATCGCGGTCGTCGGCGTCATCTACGCGGTTTTGCTTGCGTTCATGGCATTTGCCGTTTGGGAGCGTTTTGCGCAAGCTGAGGTACGCACGTACGATGAGGCGAACAATCTTGTAAACCTCTATCGCGACGTTGGCCCGCTACCGGGCGGGCATCAACTGCGCGGCGAGATCATAACCTACACGCACCGCGTAATCGATGATGAGTGGCCGAAGATGCGTAGCGGCGGTGAAAGCCTGCGGGCCGACGCGCAGCTCGAACGGATCGGCTCGCAGATACGCGAGATGCCGGTGCGCAATATGATGCAGCAAGATCTACAATCTGATGCCTTGGCCCGGCTGAACACGATGCTGCTTTATCGTGACGAGCGTCTCTCGATGAGCGCCGACGTGCTGCCGCGATTGATTTGGGTCATTCTGCTGTGCGGCGCGGCGGTGACGATAGGCTTTACGTTCTTATTCGGTTTCCAGCGCTTGGAGCCGCACCTGATCACGACCAGTTTGCTCGCGATCACGATCGGGCTCTCACTCTTCTTGATCTATAGTATCGACGCGCCATTCGGTCGCGGCGTCCGCATCGAACCGCGCCCATTCGAACGAGCGTTACAAGCGTACGCCGTCGTCGGCCGCTAGATGCCCTTTTCGGCTCCGAAATAGTGGATGTACTTGATCAGAAACTGCGGCACGGTCGTGTTTGCGCTCGCGTTGCCGTAGATCACGTAAAGCTCGTCGTGGGGCATGCGCTTGTAGAACGCCAGCGAGACGTTCGGGCAGAACCCGAGCGCATTTGGATCGCTCGCGTTCGGTACGAAGCACGTGCTGGCGCCGTTGTTTGGAATCGGCGGCGGCCCGAAGTAGCGCCGCACGCCGAACACGAGTGAGGTGTTGCGGTCGAAGTCATAGGCAAAGCTCGCGCGCTCAAGCCACTGAACGTTCGTGCTGGAGCCGTTCGGCAGTGGGTGATCAAGATATTGACGCGTATCGTCCGCTTCCAAACTCAGCAAGCCACGTTCGCCGACTTTAAACGTCGTCGATCGGAACCATGAATCGAGGCGTC
>JAFARW010000227.1 GCA_019245275.1 Vulcanimicrobiota bacterium | reverse complement strand
CTCGAATCGCCACCGACACCGCCGGATATTCAACACTAGCTACGGAGCTAAGAAGATAAACAAAAGCGGCGTCCGGAGACGCCGCTTTGCTATGATTCCTGCGATCCAGGGGTCACTTGCAGGAAACCAGAGCTATCGCCCATCCAGCTGCGGTTCGCGTACGAACGAGATATCCGTCCGCAGTACGGTCGTAGACCTGGTAGCCCGCTCTTAGCGCGTCGGCTAACGATTTAAAAACCATCAAACCTGCCATGTTCCTGGACCCCCCTTTCTGTTATTTCTTAACCGTCCTACCCTATTAACGGTTGAAAGATTCACCTGGTTCTTTATTATGTGCTAGAAACTTAAAATTCGGTGAATCGCATCCCTCTTTTGACTAAATCTTCTTGGCGCATGGTTGCCTAATCGTTGCCGAGAAGCTTCCGCCTCGATGCCTTTGGTCCAATCGAGCGCGGCGGTTCATACAACCACGGTGCTTGACCGCACCGAACTCGCTCCCGGAGTTGTCGTCATTGGTTTACACGCCCCGGATCTCGTCGCTGTGACGCGTCCGGGGCATTTCGTTATGGCGATTCCGCCATCGGGTGAACGCGCATCTGTTGCGCTTGGTGTCTACGAAGCAGAAGGCGAGCGGGCCAGTTTTATGCTCGCGGTCGTTGGTTCGCGCACGCGCGAACTCGCGGACGTCGCGCCGGGTGAGCGCGTCGAATTTTTTGGTCCGCTTGGAAATGGCTTCGATCTCTCGCAAGGACACAAGAACGTCGCAATCGTCGCCGGTGGTGTTGGCATCGCCTCGGTTCTCTTGGCTGCTCAGGCGCTGGTTGCGGGCGGGGCAAGAGTGCGCCTCTACTACGGCGCGCGAACGAAAGCACTCTTAGCCGACGCTGATAAGTTCGAGCAGGCCGGCTGCGCGGTGCACTGCGCCACCGATGATGGCTCGCTTGGATTCAGCGGCTTTATCACGGATCTATTTGCAAAGACTGAGGATAGGCCGGATCTCGTCTTGGCATGCGGTCCGTCACCGATGCTGCGTGCGGTCTGCAAGATCGCGATGCAAATGAATATTCAGGCACAACTCTCCCTGGAAGAGACTTTTGCGTGCGGCGTGGGAGCGTGTTGGGGATGCGTTATTCCGGTCGAGCGCGGCAGCGCACAGGCGCCCAGATTTCCGATGCTCTCGACCGACGGCAATCGCGGCGATCCCGTCTACGCGCGGATCTGCAGAGAAGGTCCAGTGTTTTGGGCCCACGAGCTGCGCTGGTGACCGATCTCTCCGTCTCGCTCGGAAAGCTGCAGTTAGCGTTTCCGACGCTGATGGCGAGCGGCTGTTACGGTTCCGGAGAGGAGTACGCGTCATTCATCGACCTCTCGCAAGTCGGTGGAATCGTGTTGAAGAGCGTTACGCGCTGGCCGCGACTCGGCAACGCGACGCCGCGGCTCGTGCCGACGCCTTCCGGCATGCTGAATGCGATCGGCTTGCAGAACCCGGGCATCGATTGGTATCTCGAACATGAGGTTCGCAAATTTGCCGACCGCCCATGTGCGATCATCGGCAGTGTGGCTGGTTTTTCCGTCGACGATTATGGCTACATCACGGAACGCTTGGCGCGACGTAAGGAAATCGCTGCGATCGAAGTTAACATCTCATGCCCGAACGTCGCTTCGGAAGGCGAGACGTTTGCTTGCGATCCGCAGCTCACGAAAAAGGTCGTCGAGCTGACGCGCAGCGTGACCGACAAGCCGCTAATCGTCAAACTCTCGCCGAATGTCACCGATATCGCTGCGATCGCGGTGCAAGCCCAAGATGCCGGTGCGGATGCGCTTGCCGTTATCAACACCGTCCGCGCGATGTCGATTGACGTCGATGCTTGGCGGCCGCGGCTCGGGAACATTGCGGGCGGCCTCTCCGGCGCGGCGATTCGTCCGATTGCATTGCTCGCGGTGTACGAAGTTGCGCGGGCGGTGCGCATTCCGATCGTCGGGCAAGGTGGAATTGAAACGCCCAACGACGCACTCGAATTCTTCTTGGCGGGGGCGACAGCGATATCGATCGGCACCGCGAACTTCACGGATCCGCGGGCGCCACTGCGCATCGTCGAAGGGGTGCGTGATTACCTACAACAACGCAACCTAAAATCGCTCAAAGAAATCACTGGCAAAGCGAATGTCGGCTTCTCGAATGCCCACCAATATGAAGGAGACGAAGGTTGAGTGCATCGCTGATCGTCGCGCTTGACGTCGATTCGTTCGAGCGAGCGCGGTCGCTGATCGATGATCTGTACGAACTGGATGTCATCTTCAAGGTCGGGCTGGAGTCGCTGTACGGCTACGGTGACGCACTCTTCGAGTATCTCGAACAACGTGACGTCCGTTATTTTGCGGATGCAAAACTGCACGACATTCCGCGAACGGTCGCTGCAGGCGTGCGGGCCCTCGTGCGGCCGGGCGCCCACATCATCACGGTGCATGCGCTCGGCGGAAACGACATGATGACGGCAGCGGTTGAGTCCGCGCAAGAGCGTGCGGGCCAGCTCGGTCTAACGGTGCCGTACCTCTTCGCGGTCACGATTCTGACGAGCATTGGGAATGAAGATCTGCGCGAATTGGGTCTATCCGGCGGCCCGGGCGAAAATGCGATCCGACTCGCGGCGCTTGCGCGCGATGCGGGCTGCAGCGGCATCGTCTGCAGTGCGCATGAAGTTGCCGACATCAAACAATTCTTCGGGCAAGACTTTCTTACGTTGACGCCGGCGATACGTCCGACCGGAAGCGTACATGGGGATCAGAAACGCGTCACGACGCCGGCGCAAGCGGTTGCCGCCGGCGCGGACTACCTCGTCGTCGGGCGGCCGATCACCGAAGCAGACGATCCACGCGCGGCCGCGCGAACGATTCTCGACGAGATGCAAAGCGTCGAAGTCGCGTGAGCGCCGTCGCGGACCTTTTGGAAGAGTTAAAAGAGCGGGGCGCGCTCCTAAATGGCCATTTTGTGCTGAGCTCCGGCCGCCACAGTGACCGCTTCGTACAGAAATTTCGCATCCTGGAAGATCCGAAGTTGCTGGCGCCGCTTGCAGAAGCGCTGGCTGCGCACTTCAGAGACGCGAGTCCGACAGTTGTCGTCAGCGCCGCAGTTGGCGGCATCCTACTCGGATACGAAGTTGCGCGCGCGCTCGGCACGAAGGCGATCTTCGTCGAAAAACAGAGCGGTCGACCCGTTCTACGGCGTAACTTTGCGCTCACGCCCCAAGATCGCGCGCTCGTCGTCGAAGATGTTGTGACGACCGGACAATCCGTTAAGGAGGTCTTGCAACTGATCAAAGATCGCGGTGCAGAGATCGCCGGCGTTGGGGCGGTCGTGCAGCGAGCGCCGGTCGACTTTGGAGTCGAGTCGTTTGCGCTGCTCGATCTTCCGTTGGAGTCATACACTCCGCAGGAGTGCGCGCAGTGCAAGGCCGGCGTCCCGCTGAGCGACCCGGGATCGCGACGAGCGTGATGGGAACTTTTCGCGCCCGCGACGGTAACGTCTTAGGACGATGCTTATGCCGAACACCGTGACGCCTCAGACCATGCGTCGCATCGCGCTGACCGTTGCAGGCGTCGTCGCGGCGATCTTGGCGCTCTGGCTTGCTGCGCATATTCCGCGGACGATCACGATTTTCGTTATCGCGGCTTTTATTGCGTTCGGCGTGCAGCCGATCGCTGCACATCTGGAGCGGCGCGGCGTCAAGCGCGTCGTTGCGATCGCATTCGTCTACGTCGTCCTGCTGCTGATCTTGGGTGTGGGCGCGCTCATCGTTCTTCCGGCGACGATCGACCAAGGCCAAGCGCTCGTTCAAAACTCGCCGGCATACTTAAAGGCGGCCCAAGACTGGATGGTCGGAGGGGAGCTTACTCTGCGCGAGCGCTTTGCCCATGCGAATTTGCCGCCGAGTCTGCTCAACGTGCAGCAGCTGGTCAGCGGAAAGATCACGTCATTCTTGACGACGTCCATGTCGTCGCTCGGCGGTCTTCTCGTGGGCGCGGCGACCGCCGTATTCATTGCTGTGTCCGGGCTAATTCTTTCGTTTTTCTTCCTGATGCAGAGCACTCAAATCGCGGAAGGCTTCGTGGCGCTTTTTCCGGCGCGCAAGCAAGGCACGGCGCGATCGCTCACGGCCGAGATCGCGCACATGTTCGGCAGTTTCATCTCGGGCCAAGCGATCGTTTGCGCGATCACCGGCGTCGTGATCACGATCTTGCTGGCGATCATCGGCTTCAAGTTCGCACTGATTATGGGGCTTATTAGCGGCGTTGCTTACGCGATTCCGATCTTCGGGATGGTCGGCGCTCAGTTGCTTGCCGCGGTGATCTCTGCGCCGCAAGGCGTTTGGATGGTCCTCTGGGTGCAGCTGATTATCTTCACCATCGCACGCATCAGCGACAACGTCCTCGTACCGAAGATCATGGGATCTTCGGTCGGCGTATCACCGATCGGCGTGATGTTCGCCGTCTTTGCCGGCGGCGAGTTATTCGGATTCGCCGGACTGATCTTGGGCATTCCGGCCGCCGCCTTGATCAAGATCCTGTGGCGATACTTTGTCGCGCCGTGGCTAACGGGCCACCCGGTGGAACCGGTCGACCTTCGTCCTGCGCCGCGCCAAATCTCAAAGAAAGCGTACGCTAAAGCGCACACGACCGCTCTTCGACAAGCTCAGGGTGATAGTGGCAAAGAACTACATTGACTCGGGAGCAGTGACGTCCATCAGCTCGAGAACGCGCGCTAAGACCGTGCGCGCAGCGAGGCAAAGCGCGAGGCGCGCAAGCCGCAACTCCTCATCGTCGACCAAGATCCGGCACTCGGTATAGAACTGGTGAAAATCCGACGCGACGTCGCGCGCGTACTGCGTTAACCGGTGCGGTGCGAATTGATCGACGACATTCTGCATCGTCCGCGGAAGCGCCGATAGCCGCCGCATCAACGTCAGTTCGGAAGGCTCGACCAACCGCTCCAACTGCGGCGACGCCGACGCGGCTTGAACGTCTTCCACGCGAGCATTCTTGAAAACGGACGAGATGCGCGCGTGACCGTACTGCACGTAGTAGACCGGATTGTTCTCACTTTGTTCTTTCGCGAGCGCCAAGTCGAACTTTAGCGGCGACTCCGGCGCCAGCATGATAAAGAAGAAGCGCGCGGCGTCCACGCCGACCTCATCCAAAATATCCGCCAACGTGACGATGGCGCCGGCCCGCTTGCTCATCGCGACGCTCTCATCGCCGCTCAGGAGGGTGATCTGCTGCGCGATGATCACCTCGAGTGCTCCGGGAAAGCCTAACGCATCCGCCATGCCTTTCAGACGCCCGATGTAGCCGTGATGATCAGGGCCGAGGATGTCGATCACACGCTCCGACCGCTGCAGCTTTTCATAATGGTAAGCGATGTCGGGCGCGTAATACGTCGGGCGGCCGTCGGAGCGCAGCACCACGCGATCTTTGTCATCGCCGAATTGCGTCGCTTTGAAGTAGAGCGCGCCGTCCGATACATACGTGAGACCGCGGTCGGTCAGCCGCTGGAGATCTTTGACGACGCGACCGCTTTCATGTAATTCGAGCTCGCTCTGCCAGCGATCGAAGTGCACGCGGAAGCGCTCGGCGACGTGTTGTTGCTCCGCCACAAGTGCGTCCCGAGCAACCTTCTTGAAGTGCGGCAGCCACTCACTCTCCGGCGCGGTCCTCCACCGATCGCCGTCGCTTTCGCAGGTGCGCTGCGCAATCGGGATCAGGTACTCGCCCGGATAGCCCTGCGCTGGAAGCGGAAAATCCGGCTCTTGCAGTTGACGATAGCGCGCATAAAGCGAGCGGCCAAGCGCATCCATTTGCGCGCCTGCATCGTTGATGATCCACTCCGTCGTCACTTCGTAGCCGCGCGCGCGCATCGCGTTGGCGAGCGTCTGACCGATGCTCAAAGTTCGGCCCTGAACGATGACCAGTGGACCGGTCGGATTTGCGCTGCCGAACTCGAGCGAAACGCGCGTCCCATTTGCAGGTGCGTCCCCGAATTTGGAGCCTTCCTGCAAGACGACCGCGAGATTTGACTGCCAGCACGCCGCCGCCAGTCGCACGTTGATGAATCCGCCTACGGCTTCCGCGCTGCTCAAGACGTGATCGAGGTCTTGTTCGCGCATGCGGTCGACTAAGAGCGATGCAACGGATTGTGGCGAGCGTCGTGTGGTGCGCGCGAGCCGAAAGGCGACATTCGTGGCATAGTCGCCGAACTCAGGACGGCGCGGCGGCTCGAAGATGATCGGCGCGTTTGCCGCATCTCCAAACTCTCGCTCGATCGCGCTGCGCAACGCCGAGGAAACTTTTCCGAGTGCTATCTCGGGAAGTGGCGCTTTGTGCGCTGGCTCGTCGTCCATCGCCACAGCGTGTTCGCCGAAGCGCCGCGCGGTTCTTTAACGCCGAGCAAAAGTGCCGTCGCGGCGCTCGATTGCGCCGCCAAGCTCGAGCGCTGTGAGCGCCACGAGCACCGCGGATGCATCGCAGCCGAGATCGTCGATCAGTTGGTCATCGGTTAGCTGCTCGCTTTCAAGCGCTCTCAGAACACTGCGCTGGAGCAAATCTGAGGGTTCGAATTGCAATTGTTGCGCCTCGTTTTGTGAGGTCTCAAGTCGTAACTCTTGGAGAATATCGGCTGCGTCGCGCACGAGCGTTGCTCCGTCACGGATCAACGCCAAGCAGCCGGCGACATTGCGACGATCGACGTCGCCCGGGAAAGCGAGCACGGGGATGCGACCGGCGGCCCACGATGCGGTGTTGAGTGCTCCGCTGCGCGACGGCGCCTCGACGACAACGACAGCATCGGCAAGCGCTGCTACAACGGCATTACGCTCCAAGAATTGATGCGGCAACGCCGGACGATCGCGATCGTAAGGCGAGCAAACGGCCCCGCCCGTCTGCAGAATTCGCTCCGCCAGCGCGCGATTGCGACGCGGGAAGAAACGGCCGTGGCCGCCGCCCAAAATTCCGACCGTCATACCGCCGCCGTCGAGTGCGCCTTCGTGTGCCGCGGCATCAATGCCGAGCGCCAGGCCGGAGATGATGCACGCGCCGGCGCTCGCGAGTTCTGCAGCGATCCGCCGCGTCAGCGATTGGCCCGCGCGTGAGGCAGCTCGCGTGCCGACCATCGCAACGCACGGCCGCGCCAGCCCCTGGAGGGAGCCGCAAACGTAAAGTCCCGGAGCCGCCTCAGGGGTGCCCGCCGACCGCGCCGCGCGCGCCGCGCGAAGCTCCTCCCATGCCACGTAGGCCGTCTGCACGCGTCAGGTGCCTTCACGCCCGCTGCTGGTCAAGCAAGGGGAAGGAAGGGCGGCCCTGAATACTGCGGCCCATTCATGGGGTCCGGGACCTTCGGAGGGTAGAACGTGGCAGCTCAAGCGTACTGCGTGAAATGCAAGACGAAGCGTGAGATGAAAGACGCCGTGCAAATCACGATGAAAAACGGCCGGCCGGCGACCGAGGGCAAGTGTCCAGTCTGCGGCACGAAGATGTTTAAGATCGGAGCCGCAGCTTAAGGCGGTTTGCTCCGTCTATAACTTGTGCCTTATAATGAGAGGACCCACAACATGTGGGTCTTCTTCATTAAGGGGCACACCTCTGATCTGTCCGACTTGCCGCAAGAGCGAGACCCGTGTCGTGGATTCCCGCGACGACGAGACGGTCGTTCGCCGGCGGCGCGAGTGTCTGGATTCGCGCTGCAAGCATCGCTTCACGACGTACGAGCGCATGGAAGCGCCGCGTCTGTTCGTCGTTAAGAAAGACGGTCGTCGCGAGCAGTTCAATCGTGAAAAAATCCTAAGCGGGCTGCGGCGGGCGTGCGAGAAGCGTCCGATCTCCGAACATCAGATGGAGGTCGTTGCCGCTGATTTAGAACGCGATCTTTTCTCTCGCGGCGAGAGCGAGATGCCGGCAGCGATGATCGGTGAAAAAGTGATGGAAGCGCTCCGCAACCTCGACAAGGTTGCATACATTCGTTTTGCGAGCGTCTACCGTTCGTTTCGCGACGTCGAGAGTTTTCAGGAAGAGCTCGCAACACTGCTTTCAAAGTAAGGTCCCAAATGCGCAAGCTCGCAATCCAGATTCGGCGCCTGCCGGAAGGCGAGGGCTTGCCGATGCCGACATACATGAGCGACCATGCTGCAGGCGCCGACCTTTTTGCCGCGATCAAGGAAGAGCTGACGCTGTTGCCTGGCGCGCGCGCGATGGTTCCCGCCGGTTTCTGCATCGCGCTGCCGGCAGGCTACGAGGCGCAGATCCGTCCGCGTAGCGGTCTCGCACTGCACAGCGGCGTCACGCTGTTGAATGCGCCTGGAACGATCGATGCGGACTATCGTGGCCCGGTCAACGTGATTCTGGCGAACTTTGGAACTGAGCCCTTTCGCATTCGGCGCGGGGACCGAATTGCGCAGATGATCGTTGCGCCGGTCGTGCGCGCATCGTTCGACGTCGTTGAGTCGCTTGGCGAAACGGAACGCCAAGAGGGCGGTTTCGGCAGTACCGGCGTCACTCCGTGAAAGCCTACATCGTCGGGCAAGGAGCGGTCGGCAGTTATCTGGGCGACTTGCTTGGCTCGATCAATGTCGATGTTGATTTTGCACCGCGTGCGCTGGAAGCAGTAACACGCGTCGATCCGGATGTCGCGATCGTCGCCGTCAAGTCATATGACACTGACGGCGCGATCGAAACCTTGCGCAAAGCGATCGCCTACCCCGAGAAGACGGTGATTGTTTCGCCGCAAAATGGCGTCGGTAATGAAGAGAAGTTGAGCGCCGCATTTGGCGCTGACAATGTCGTTGCGGCAGCCTTGACCGTACCGGTCGAACGTGACGAAGCCGGTTCTCACCCAGCTAAAGAAGGCGGCCTCGCTTTTGCGCCCTGCGGAAAGACGGCGTTCAACTGGTTGTGGGCCGCCTTCGGCAGCACGGGGCTCGATATCAAGATCGTCGATGATTGGCGTTCCTTGAAGTGGTCGAAACTCGCGCTCAACAGTGTCGCAAACGCGAGCTGCGCGATCCTCAATGTGCTTCCAAATCGCCTCGTGCACTACGATCAGGTTTTCACGCTGGAGATTCGCGCTATTCGCGAAACGCGGGCGGTCATGATGAAAATGGGGCTGCAGCCGATCGACCTACCGCGTTATCCGGTCCGCATTCTCCAGCGCGTCGCGACGTTGCCCAGCCAAGTTTCCAGACCGCTCTTGGCAGGTCGTATCGCCGGCGCGCGCGGCCGCAAGCCGCCTTCGTTGCTTGTTGATCTGCGCGCGAACAAAGCCTTGACGGAGGTCGATGCGCTCAACGGCGCGGTTGCAAATGCAGGCCGCGACCACGGAGTTAAGACGCCGGTCAACGCGATCTTCGCGCGCGTTCTGAACGACATCGCACACATGCCGCAGCTGTGGGCCAAGTATCGAGAGCAACCCGATGCGTTGGCGAGCGAAGTCGATGCCGAGGTGCGGCGCGTGCGCGCGCTTTCAAAGGCGTAGCCGTGCGCAATCCAAACGTCCCCGAGTCACTCGAGGGCTGGTGGATCCTGCATCGGATGTTTTCGTTTGACCGGCGCGGGTTCGGCGCGCTCTCGAAAAACAAGCGCGCGCGTTCAACCGATGAGGCGCTCGACTTGTTGGGTCGCTCAAGGCCGAAGACGGCGATGTTGCGCTTGCCCAGATCGTCGGACACAAAGCCGACTTGATGGTCACGCATTACGCGCGCGCATATGATGGGCTTGCACACGCGCAAAGCGCATTCGACCGGCTCGAACTTACCGATTGCCTCGTTCCCCGCGAGTCATTTACGTCGGTTCTCGAACTCGGGCTTTACGATGCGACCGCGAAGATTCACGAAGAGCTGCGCGCAGCGAATCTCAAACCGTACTCGGCCGAGTGGAATGCAGCTTTCGATGAAAGGTTGAACCAACAAGCGGCTAATTCGCGAAATGCCGAACGACTGTGGGCGAAAGTCCCCCAGCGGCGGTACGTTAGTTTCTATCCGATGGATAAGAAACGCGGCGAGAGCGTCAACTGGTATTCGTTACCGTACGCCGAGCGAGCGCGGATGATGGTTGAGCATGGCAAGATCGGCCGCACCTTCCACGGTTTGGTCACGCAAGTGATTTCGGGCGCGATCGGCCACGATGATTGGGAGTGGGGCGTCGACCTCTACGCCGACGATCCGCTCGTCTTCAAGAAGCTCGTTTACGAGATGCGGTTTGATGAAGCGAGTGCGAAGTACGGCGAGTTTGGGCCGTTCTATAGCGGGGTCCAGTTTTCGATTTCACAGCTACCGGTGTTTTTGAGCGGCGCTTCGGTGCCGCAGCTCGATCAGAGCTAATACGTACGCGTAATTGAAAAGGTGATTTGCGGCGCCGGCAGTGTTAGGGCAGGCGTAGAGATTGGTCCAGTCGGACCCGGATACGGAACGCCGGCATCGTTGCGAGTGAACCCGTTCGCGTAGACGTTGGTCAAATTCGTTCCAGAAAGCGTGAAGAGCATTGGCCCTCGTCGTGCGCTGACGCTAGCGCGTAGCATTGCGAAGGGCGGCCTATTCAACTCGTTATTGCTTCCTTCGTACGTGGCACCGAAATCGAACGAAACCCCGTGTGCAAGGTTGCCGCCGACTGTCAAATCGGCGCGATGGAGCGGAACGCCGAGGAATTGCTGACCGGCCACCAGTGACCCGCCGCCGATGTTCGGTGGAACCGATGTCGGGTACGTGCTGTTCGTGCTGTACCCGGCGGCCAGATGCAGATTCTCGCCGATGTTGTGCTCCATGCGAAATTCAAAGCCGCGGTAGACGGCACCGCCGATGTTGATCGGAAACGCGTACCCGCTATCCGAGATGAACTCCTGAATCGGCGTGCGCAAGTTCGTGCGATACAGATCCAAAGAGACGCGGGTCGGGTGTTGCGCCGATCCAAGCAGATGCTCGTAGCCAAGTTGATACTCCGTTGCGCGATCGGCGGTGAGGTGCGGGTTGCCGATCAAGACGAAGCCGTTCGGCGGCGGCGACGGGAGTGGATTCGGGACAAAGAGTTGCGAGAGTTCCGGAGCTTGGAAGGTCGTGCCAAGAGAAGCGCGCACGACGCTGCGTCGCGCCGGCGTCCAAACGATGCCGACTTTTGGATCGAATGCCGTCCCGAATGTTGTAAATGAGCTCTCATACGCTGCCAGCGTCAATTCGACGTTGCGCGCCGGCTCGAAGGTGTAGCGCGCGGCAAACGAGCGTTGCACGTCGCTTTGGGTTGCCGGCGCCGGTGGCGGCGTTGCCACGCCTTGTACGCCCGCTTCCTCGATAACGCCGCCGGCAGAAAGTGCTGCAAATGGTTCGGTCAAGCTTTCCGTCCGTACATCGGCTTTTAGCGTTAGCGTGCTTTGCGCGAAAGAATGATCGTATTCAAGCGAGTCCTCGGTAACGAAGTCGCGATTGTTGAAGAAGTACGCGAAACCATTATCCGCGATCGGGCCATTGACCGATTGATTGCTGACACTCGTGTAATGCCTCAGCAAGAGCGTCGAATCACGAGTTCCAAGTTCAGTACGCGGTCCAAGCGGTGTATAGAAATCCAATCCGTATGCGCTGTTATGCGCGGCGACCGTCGCTCCGGGAAATGCCGAAAACGTACCATCGTCGTTTTGTGTGCTCAAAGCCGCGGATTGATCGCGGTTCGATGACTCGTCGCGAGCGGTAAACTGTGCGAAGGCGCCGTTACCGAGACCATAGCGAAGTTTCGCAAAGGCGGACGCCGCCGTGCCGTCACTGCTGACAAGAACGGGTGTGATGTTTCCGTCAGCGTCGGTTGTGAGTACTGTCTGGTCATGCAGCTCACCCTGACTCGTGAATCGGTGCAGCGAGAAGGCGTAGCCAAGCCGGCTTTCCGTGCCAGTTGCGTCGAATGTTGACGCGAACGTGTTGAAACTGCCGACGCTTGTGCGCAGCAACGCATGCGGTTGGGTCGTCGGTTCTAACGTACGCAGGTTGATCGCGCCCCCAATCGTATTTGGGCCGATCAGCGACGACGGCGCAATGCCATAGAGCAGTTCGATGCCGGAGAGATCCGTCGGGTCCAGTAGCGAGAGATCGAAATCGCCGGTGTTCGAGTTGTTGACTTGATGGCCGTCGATGTCAACGAGCGTCTCGCTCGGGTCGGAGCCGCGCAAAGCAACCACCAGGGGGAGCGTCGCTGCGCCACCGTTAGGGCGCACTGCTGTCAGTCCGATCTGTTCGGAGAGGAGATCGCTGACACGCTCGACGCCGCGTTGCGCCGCGTTTTGCGGATTAAGTTCGACCGTGACATTGGAAGATGTTGAAAGCGCCGGCGCGCTATTAACGCCGACGCGACCGATTTCGATCAACGATTCGGATGCGGCAGTCAGCTGAAGATTTAATGAAAGCGGCGTCGTTTCGACGGCGACGTCACGTGCGAGCGGGCGAAAACCGAGTGCCGAGATGGACACGTGGTATTCGCCTGGGGCAAGTGCCGTCGTAAACGTGCCGTCGGCTGCCGTAATGGCGTGCGCCGCCACGTTCCCTCTGGCAAAGGCAATCTGAGCGCTGGCGATCGGTGCTCCTTGGATCGAAGTCACTCGACCCGAGACGAGCGTCGCTTGATCGGCTTGCTGGGCAAGCGCAGCGGTTCGAGCACACGCGAACGCCATAAGCGCGAGCGTCGCGCGAAATAAAAATAGCCGCACAATTGGCAGATTGTCGCGATGTCGACAAAATCATGCTGCGCGGGCGTCGAGACGTTCGAGCGAACGATACTGAATTGCTTCGGCAACGTGTTCTGTCGCAATCTCCCCGCGGCCGGCAAGATCGGCAATCGTCCGCGCTACACGCGCGATGCGATCGAGCGCACGGGCTGAGAAGTGGCGCTGGGCGCAGGCGGTGGCGAGCAATCGCATCGCGCTTTCATCTAAGCGGCACAATGCGCGTACC
>JAFARW010000019.1 GCA_019245275.1 Vulcanimicrobiota bacterium | reverse complement strand
CGATGATGGATTGCGCTCGAGCAATTCGAATCCGTAATCGTGCAGGCGCAGCTCGCGCACGATCTCCGGACGGAAGAGACTGTTAACGTAGGCGGCAGTCGAAACTTTGAAGCCGGGAAATGTCTCTTCGGTAACGCAGGCGCCGCCGACGATCGAACGCCGCTCCAGTACGAGCACTTTCCACTTTGCGCGCGCAAGATAACAGGCCGTTACGAGCCCGTTATGTCCCGCGCCGATTACGATCGCGTCATATCGGTTCAGCGTATTTCGAGTTGCCATCAGCGGCGGGTTTTTAGGTGGTAACGGCCAAGTCCCGCACTCGATGAGGCGCAACGAATTCCTCCCCGAAAAACTTTACGACTATCTCTGCAACATCGCGTTGCGAGAGACATCGCTGCAGCAGGAATTACGCGAAGAGACGCAGCGGCTTCTGCCGGATGAGGCGCGCATGCAGATCGGTCCCGATCAGGGGCAGTTCATGCAACTGTTGGTACACCTCAGTAACGCCAGGCGATGTTTGGAGGTCGGGGTTTTCACCGGATACAGTGCGCTTTCGGTCGCCCTTGCCTTACCGGAAGACGGCACGATCGTGGCGTGTGACGTTAGCGAGCAGTACACGGCCATGGCACGCCGATACTGGAAAAGCGCCGGCGTCGCCGAGAAGATTCAACTTCGGATCGCGCCGGCGATACAGACACTGGACGATCTGCTGGCATCGGGCGCGCAGGGAACGTTCGACTTTGCCTTCATCGACGCGGATAAACCGTCGTACGACGGCTACTACGAACGTTGCCTCTTGCTGCTGAGGCAGAACGGTTTGATCGCGATCGACAATGTCTTTTGGAGCGGCCGTGTTGCCGATCCGAACGAAAAGGATAGCAACACGGAAGCGCTGCGCACGCTAAACGCAAAGATTGGACGCGACGAACGCGTCGACGTCGCGATGGTGGCGGTCGGTGATGGCGTTACCCTCGTCCGAAAACGGTGAGCATCTTCTCGCTGCGCGAGGCGTTGGAACGCAGCCCCGATCCCGGAAGCCTATCGGTTGAACTCGCGCACCTTGGGGATGCGGAGCTCGAATTTTACGCGCCGGCGAAAGTCGATCTCCAGAAGCCGCATTCGCGGGATGAGTTTTACATCATTGCGAGAGGCAGCGGCACATTTGAAGTTGCGGGCCGCGCATGCGCATTCGAAGCCGGGGACGTGCTCTTCGTGCCCGCAGGCATCGAGCATCGATTCAGGGACTTTAGTGACGACTTCGCGACCTGGGTCATCTTTATCAACCGCCAAGCTTAACCGAGCGTGCGCGTAATCACGCTGAACGCGAACGGGATACGGGCCGCCGTTCGCAAGGGCTTGTTCCCGTGGATGCTGGCGCAGCGACCCGACATCGTTTGTCTTCAAGAGACGAAGGCGCAAGAACATCAGCTTCCACCTGAAGCTTTAGAAGTACCGGGCTACGCCGGCTACTTTGTCGATGCGCAGAAGAAAGGATACAGCGGCGTCGCACTCTATGCGCGAAAAGAGCCGGATCGTCTCGTGCGGGGCTTGGGTTGGCCGGATATCGACGCAGAGGCGCGCTTCCTACAAGCCGACTTCGGCGACTTGAGCATCGTATCGCTGTACGTGCCGTCCGGAACGTCGGGACCGCAACGGCAGGCCGTCAAGTATGATTTCCTGGACCGCTTCCTCCCGGAACTTGAGCGCATGCGAAACGACGATCGGAAATATCTGCTCTGCGGCGACTTCAACATCGCGCACAAAGACATCGACGTTTTCAGTCCGCGGAGCTGCGCAAACGTAACGGGATTCTTGCCGCCGGAGCGCGCCTGGTTCGATCGCGTAACCGACGAAGTCGGTTGGGTCGATGCGTTTCGGGTCGTCAACAAGGCGCCGAAACAATTCACGTGGTGGGCGGGTTGGCCGAAAGCCTGGCAAAACAATCTTGGCTGGCGAATCGACTATCAGCTAATCTCGCCACACCTAGCGGGCGCGGTGCAAAGCGCGTCGATCTATAAGGAGCAGCGCTTTTCCGACCACGCTCCGGTCACAATCGACTACGATCTGTAAGCAATGAACGTCAATATCATCGGCGGCGGCCCCGCCGGTCTCTACTTCTCGATTCTGACAAAGAAGGCGTACCCGAATGATCGCATTCGCGTCTTCGAACGCAACCGGCCCGATGATACATTCGGCTGGGGCGTCGTGTTCTCGGATCAGACGTTAGACAATCTCCGACGCGCCGACGCGCCGACCCACGACCAAATCGTTGATGCCTTCGCGCACTGGGACGACATCGATATCTACTTCAGAGGGCGCGTGCTGACATCCGGTGGACACGGTTTCTCCGGCATCGCGCGGCGAAGGCTGTTGAACATTTTGCAGGAGCGCGCCGCGGCGGTCGGCGTGGAACTGAATTTTGAGTGCGAAGTTCGCGAGCTGCAGCCGTATTTGGACGCCGACCTGATCGTCGCGGCGGACGGAATCAATAGCCGCGTCCGCACGTTGCGCGCCGGCCGCTTTCAACCCGATTTAGAGCGCCGCAACTGCAAGTACGTTTGGCTTGGGACGCATAAGGCGTTCGACGCCTTTACCTTTATCTTCGAAAACACCGAATGGGGTTGGTTCACCGTCCACGCGTATCGCTTCGACCGCGATACCAGCACCTTTATCGTTGAATGTCGCGACGAGACATGGCAAGCTGCCGGCCTCGATCGAGCCGACACGACGGCGACGATTGCGTTCTGCGAAAAACTCTTCGGGCGATACTTGGACGGCCAAGCGTTGCTGGCGAATAGCACGCATTTGCGCGGGAGCGATTGGCTCAATTTCACGCGCGTCAGCAATCAGCATTGGACCGACGGCAATATCGCCCTGATGGGCGACGCAGCGCATTCCGCCCACTTCTCAGTAGGTTCCGGAACGAAGCTCGCGATGGAGGATGCAATCGGGCTCCAGGAGGCGCTCCTCGAATTTCAAGCGCTCCCCGATGCACTAGAGGCGTACGAAGCGTCCCGCCGTGTCGAAGTCTTACGCCTGCAGAACGCAGCGCGTAACAGCACCGAGTGGTTTGAGAACGTTGCCCGGTACGCGGTTTTGCCGCCCGAGCAATTCGCATATAGTCTGCTGACGCGCAGCCAGCGGATCAGTCACGAGAACCTGAGGCTACGCGATAAGGGCTATGTCGAGCGGATGGAAACGTGGCTGGCGGAGCGGGCCGCGGATGGTTCTCAACCAACGGCTATTCCGCCAATGTTCACGCCCTTTCGTTTGCGTGAGCTGCAACTCCGCAACCGCGTTGTCGTATCGCCCATGGATATGTACAGCGCGGTCGACGGCATTCCAAACGACTTCCACCTCGTTCACCTCGGGACGCGCGCGATCGGCGGCGCGGCGCTCGTCTATACGGAGATGAC